>CAYXLY010000045.1:0-15792 GCA_964466005.1 uncultured Spirochaetaceae bacterium
CCAGGCGTCAGGCTCGCGGTCGGCCTCAAGCGTCTCGAGGGCCTCCTCGAGACGCTCGAGCGAATCGAGGCGCGCCGTGGCGATCGCGAAGCGCGGGTCGCCCGCGGCCTCGGGATCCGGAATCGCGAGGCAGCGCATGCCCGCGGAAGAGGCGGACAAGACGCCGTTGCCCGAGTCCTCGATGGCGACGCAGACGTTCGGAGCGAGCCCGAGCGCTGCCGCCGTCGAGAGGTAGACGGCGGGGTGGGGCTTTCCGTGGGACTCGTTCTCCGCCGAGCGCGTACACTCGAAGGCCCCCTCCCAGCCGAAGCGTTCGAGGACCGCTCGGATCAGATGGCCCGGAGAGGAGGAGGCGAGCGCGATCCGCCATCCCCTCCGACGGGCGACATCGAGAGCCCGGGAGGCGCCCGGCAGGGGATGGGCCTCCTCGCGAATCAGCTCGGCGACCCGTTCGACGACCGAGCGCGCCATGGATTGCCTGGATCGGCCACTCCAGGGACGGCGCTCGGCCCACCAGTCGACGACCTCGTCGATGCGGAGTCCCTGGGTCCGTCGACAATCCTCTTCCGAGAGGGTGACGCCGACCTCGGCGAAGAGCTCGATCTCCGCTCGCCGCCAGAGGGGCTCGGAGTCGATGAGGACGCCGTCCATGTCGAAGATCAAGGCTCTCGGGGAGGTCGGGGAACGAGCGTCGATCTGCTTCCCGGGCTCCTCTCCGGACGGCTTCTCGGAACCGGTCGGGCTTCGCGTGTCTCGGCTCGACACGATCTTCAGGCGAGGGCGGCGCCGTCGATCCGGATCTCTTCACCCGAGATGTGGATGGCCTCGTCCGAGGCGAGAAAGGCGATCAGGTTCGCGACCTCGTCGGGACTCCGCACGCCGTGCAGCGAGGCCGGACGCTGGAGGAGATCCATCTCCACGCCCTTCGGAAATCGCGGGGCCGACATGCGCGTCTCGATCGACGCGGGGCAGATCGCGTTGCACCTCAATCCCTGGCGAGCGTACTCGACGGCCACGGCTCGCGTGAGCGCATGGACGCCGCCCTTCGACGCGCCATAGGCCGCTCCGTAGGGGAGACCCATGAGACCCGCCGTCGATCCGATGTTGATGATCGAGCCGCGTGTCTCGAGCAGATGCGGGATGGCTTCACGCGTCATCAGGAAGGTGCCGTCGAGATTGACCGAGAGGATGCGGCGCCACAGCTCGAAGGAGGTCTCGACCGTATGCTCGAACTGGATGACGCCCGCGATGTTGCAGAGCGTGTCGAGCTTGCCGAAGCGGGCGACGCAGGCGGCGACCGTTTCGCGTGCCTGGTCCTCCTGGCTGACGTCGCAGACCTGCGAGGTGACCCGGGCTCCGGCCTGCTCCGCCGCCTTGGCCGTCTCTTCGAGCGCCTCGGCCGCGACGTCCGTCAGGAAGAGGGAGGCGCCCTCGCGCGCGAGGCGGAGCGCGGCGGCACGTCCGATTCCCGACGAGGCGCCGGTCAAGAGCAGGACGCGATCTTCGAAACGACTCATGGGAATCCTCCAGCAGGCGAGGCTCGGGACGGCGAAGCGATCCGGAGCGTTTCCGGGGACGCGAGTCACGGACGCTTCGCGACGCGCGCCGTCCCGGGTGCGCAAAGGCGCCCGCGAACCTTGTCACACGCGCCCGGCTCGGGCAAGACGTCTGCCGGAGCGTCTCCGCGACCCCGGATTGCCGTGCCCTTCCCGACCGGGGCGGGCTCAGCGCGGAAAGAAGGCCGGCCAGACGAGCGCATCGAGCACCATCGTCTGCAGCCAGAAGAAGAAGAAGAGGGCGGCCGAGGCCCGGGTCCAGGCGGGACCGCCCCGCGCGCGCTGGATCAGCATCCAGCCGACGAGGGTCGCGCCGGCTCCGACCGCGAAGAGATCGAGGCGGATGACCCACCACAGCGTCGCCGAGGGACTCTTCAGGTAGAGGGCGGTGAGCGGAAGCCAGGCCGCCGAGGGGATCAGGATCGCGACGTAGGCCCAGAGGAGGGTCCGGAAGGAGAGCCCCGTCTGCTCCCGGAATGATTCGAGTGGCGTCGCGAATCCGAGCGCGATCGTCGCGGGAAAGAAGCTCGAGGCGGCGAGCAGCATGTTCACCGTGTAGAGGCTGCGCACCGTGCCTTCCGGCAGGTCCCCCCAGAGCGCCGCACGGATCTCCGGCTCCGTGGCGAAAGCCAGGGCGTAGCTGCCGAGTACGGCGAGCCCCCCGACTCCGATCAGGATCAGCAGGAGGCGTCGTCTCGGATCCATTCGGGTTCTCCTCGGGAGAGCGCTCGCCGCCCGACCCGGCTCGAGCAGACGGGCTCCCGCGTCGGGGTCGAAGTGGCACGCACCTCGCTCGGTCGGGGTGTATGAGGCGACCTCTAGGATACAATCCGCGCGATGGAGGCGTCATCCATTTCCTCGAACGGACCGACCGGCGGGTGGTGCTCCCTCCTGCCTCGCGCGATTGGGGATCCGGGGGTCGACGAGAATCGCCGCGCCGGGATCCTGATCGCCGTCGCGTTCCTCGGGGTCGCGATCGGCCTGCTCTCTGCGGTCGTCCACCTCGCGACCGGCCAGCTGATGCGCGCCGGGTTCACGGCGGGAGTCGGGATTCCGATCCTCTCGTCGCTGCTCGTCCTGCGCTGGACGGGGCGCGTCGACTGGTCGGCGCACTATCTCTGCACCCTCTTCACACTCTGCGTGCTGGCGAGTCCGTTCTTCTCCGCGGAGGGCGTGCCCGTCTACGTCGGCTTGATCGGCGTCCCGGTCGTCTCCGCGGCGATCGCGGGATCCCGCGCCGGCGCCTTCTGGACTCTCGTGACGGTCTCCCTGCTCGTCGCGAGCTCGCTCCTGGCTTCGCTGGCGTCGGCGTTCACGCCCCCACTGAGCGTCCTCTCCTGGAATACGGCGATCGTGACGGGCGTCTGCGGCGTCACCGCCGCCTGGACGGAGCGTTCGCGCGAGCGCGCCACGGTCGAGTCCCGTCGCGCGCAGGAGCGAGCCGACCACGATGCGCGCAGCAGGGCGGATGCCGAAGAGGCCCTCCGCAGCAGCCAGGCCCTCTTCGCGACGGCCTTCCGGGAGGCTCCTTCGCTGCTGATGGTCGTCGCGTTGGATGACGGGAAGATCGTCGACGTGAACGAGAGCTTCGAGCGGATCAGCGGCTGGAGCCGGCGCGAGGCCTGCGGTCAGGAGTTCCGGTCTCTGTGTCTCGCAGACGAGGCGGATCGGGTGCGGCTCTGTCGCCTGGTCGGGGCCGCCTCCTCGATTCGGGACGAGGAGCTGTCCCTGCGGACGAAGGACGAGACGTCTCGGTCGATCCTGACCTCGGTCGAGCGCGTCGAGCTCGTCGGGCGGGCCTGTCTGCTGGTTCAGGGCGTCGACATCACCGACCGCAAGCGCGGAGAGGAAGAGCTCGCCCGATCCCGCAACGAGCTCGAGGAGCGGGTGGCCGAGCGCGGCGAGCAGCTGAGGATCTCTCTCGAGCGGTTGAAGGAGCAGGAGCGACTCGTCGCGGTCGGCACGCTCGCAGCGGGCATCGCTCACCAGATCAACAATCCGATCGGCGCGATCTCAGCGGCGGCGGAGTTCGCGCTGCTCGTGGGCGAGGGAAGGGAGGACGAGGACGGATCCGCGATTCGGGAGCGAGCCCTCGTGACGGCGCTCGAAGAGGCCCATCGCTGCGGACGGATCGTGAAGGGCGTCCTGCAGTTCGCGCGAGACGATCCGAAGGCCAAGTGGATCGGAGATCTGAATCCCGTCGTGCGGAGAGCCTGCGAGCAGGTTCGGGGCTACGTGACCGAGCGGAAGGGGATGTTGGTGGTCGACACGGCGGCGCAACGGCTGCTCGTCCGGATGAGCCCCATCGACCTCGAGCAGGTCATCGTGAACCTGGTCCGCAATGCCGTCGAGTCGCGAGATCGGGGCGTCCGGGTCGAGGTCCGGACGCAGCAGGTCGGGTCTGAGGTCCGACTCGAGGTCTCCGACGATGGTCCCGGAATCGCGGATTCGATTCGCGGACACGTCTTCGAGCCCTTCTACACGACCCGGCTCGAGGAAGGCGGCTCGGGACTGGGCCTCTCCGTCGTCCACGGCGTGATCGGCGATCACGGAGGCGAGGTCGACCTCGGGAAGAGCCCGGCGGGCGGCACCTGCTTTCGCATCCGACTACCGCTCGAAAAGGCACCCGAGCTCCTCGATGCCTTCTCGGAAGGAAATCCGGAGTCGACCCGGCTCTGAGCGCCGAGCCGACTCCGGCTTCCTCTGCGCACGTCCCGCTCGATCCGATTCGGGCTGCGCTTGCTCCGATTCTCGTCCGGCTCCTCCGGCGTCCCGTCCCTCTTCGAATCTGCGAGCGGCTCAGCCCTGCTCGGGCGTGAACCGGACGTGCATGTGCATGACGCTGCGGACGAGGGCCGAGGAGCCGAACTCGGGTCCTCCCGCTGCGTAGGTCATGTCCGGGACCCTGCGCAGGATCTCGGACAGGGCCACGCGAAGCTCCATGCGCGCGAGGTTGGCCCCCAGGCAGAAGTGGTTGCCGATGCCGAATGCGAGATGCTGCGGCTTGCGATCGATGTCGAAGACGTCGGCGTTCTCGAAGACGCTCTCGTCGCGATTCGCGGAGCCGTAGATCATCAGGACCTTCTGACCCTTGGCGATCGGTACGCCGCGGATCTCCGTGTCCTGGGTCGCCGTCCGCTCGAAGGAGACGACGGGCGAGGTGAGGCGCAGCATCTCCTCGATCGCCTGGGGAATCAGCGACGGGTCGTCGATCAGCCGCTGGCGCGCCTCGGGGTTCTCGATCAGCAGCTGCATTCCGCCGGAGAGGCCGTTGCGGGTCGTCTCGTTCCCGGCCACGAGGAGCAGGACGCACATCTTGATGAGCTCGTCGTTGCTCATCTCCCGTTGCTGCTCGCTCCCCTCGAAGGCCATCCGTCCGTCGTCGTGGGCCGAAGACTGGTGCTGGATGAGGACCCCGTCCTCCTTCGCCCGGACGAGGATGCTGATCAGATCGTCCTTGGGCTCTCGCCGCCGATCCTCGATCACGTCGATCAGATAGGTGTAGTACTCGAGCGCGGCCTTGCCCGCCTTCGCGGTGATCTCGGGATCGTCCATGTTGCCCGTCGCGCCGATCATCGCGTCCGACCACTCGTGGAAGCGCGCCCGGTCCTCGGGCCGGATGCCGATCATCTCGGCGATCAGGATCAGCGGGAGCGGCACGGCGATGTCTTCGACGAAGTCGCATTCGCCCTTGGCCGCGATCGCGTCGATCGCCTCGTCCGTGATGCGCTGGAAGATCTCCTCCCAGCGTCGGACCATGCGCGGCGTGAAGCCGCGATTGATCAGCCCGCGCATCTCGCCGTGACGGGGCTCGTCCTCGTCGATCAGGCCGATCTTCGTCTCCCCGGGTCCGGGAATGACGCCCTGTCCGGAGCAGAAGATCTCGTTGTGCTTCGAGACGTGGACCACGTCCTCGAAGCGGCTGATGATGAAGGATCCCGTCGCCTCGCTCCAGAAGACGGGCTCGTTCGCACGGAGCCAGCGCATGCGCTCCGGCATCTCCTCGTTCCAGTAGCGGGCCTGGGCGAAGTCGACATCGATTTCCATGAAGGTTCTTCCTCGGTCATGCGGCATTCGGGGATGCCGGCTGGGGGGCGGTTCAGGATGCCGGCGCGTCGTGCGCCGGAGGGCGAAGCGTGGAGAGAGCGAACTCGGTCGCGTCGATCAGGCCTCTCTCCACGGGGTACTCGGGATTGGCGAGCCAGCTCGTGATGGCGGAGTTCATCATGCCGACGGCCATCTGCGCCAGAAAAACCGGGTCGTGATCGTCCCGCATTTCGCCGTTCTGCTGGCCTTCGGTGATGAGGTGGACGAAGGGCTCCTGGAGACGCTGCAGATAGGGATGGGGCCCGTCGGGCGTCGAGTCGTTGCGCATGAACTCGATCAGGACGTCGCGAGCGATGCGCCGACTCTGGGCGATCGACTCCGCGGCGGAGGCGATGAAGCGACGGAGTCGGTCCGCACTCCCGCCCTCTCCTTCGAGATGCTGCGTCGTGAGCGCATGGAGATAGTCGACGACCTCGCCGGTCATGAGGTCGAGCAGGGCCTGCTTGCTGTGGAAGTGGTTGAAGAAGGTCGCCGGCGCGACGTCGGCCAGGCTCGCGATCTCGTCGACCGTGGTGGCCTGGAAGCCGTGCTTCTGGAAGAGCTCGCGAGCGGCTCCGTAGATGCGGGCCCGGACCTCGAGCTTCTTCCGCTCCCTGCGGCCGAGGGGGGCGCTCTTCTTGGGCTCCGTGTGTCGGACGACCTGAAGGGCCAAGGCGACTCCGATCTCCGGGCGTTCCGGAGATCGTTCCGGACGCCTGCGTGCGGGCGTGAGAGCCATCCGGGTCGGAGCGGGGCTCCGGGCCTGGAGTCCTCTAAAAAGTTGGAGCGTACTCTAAAAGTAGGGCTTGCTCCACCCCCGAGCGATCGATCGCTCGACAGATCCGACCCGCCGGAACGATCGAGTGGAGCAGGGGAAGCGGAGAGGCCGTATCAGGACGCCGACGAGAGACAAGGACGAGAAAGACGAACGCGTTCGCCGAGCTGGTCGTGCCCTGAGATGGGACCCCTAGGGGATTCTTGGGGGAGCCGGTTTGGCAGAGCCGGATCGCGAGCGACTCGCGGGGCGCTCGATCGAGCCCTTGCGGGATGGGGCGATTGCTGGATCCTTGCGCCGCGCTCGGCTCGCGATCGTCGCCGGGTGCGGGAGACTCGATGTCCGAGGTGATCCTCATCAATCTGACCGGCCCGGATCGTCCGGGGATCACGCGGGATCTCTCCGCCATCCTGGCGTCCCACGAGGTCCGCGTCCTCGACATCGGTCAGGCCGTCATCCACGACACGCTCACCCTGGGCATCCTGGTGGAGGTGCCGCCGGAGTCCGAGTCGCATCCGGTCTTGAAGGACGTCCTCTTCCGGTGCCACGAGTGGGCGCTCCAGGCGCGATTCACGCCCGTCGGGCTCGACGAGTACGAGCGCTGGGTCGGAGCGCAGGGACAGCCGCGCCACATCATGACGTGCATCGGCTCGTGCCTGACGGCGCGGCAGCTCGAGGGGATCGGCGACATCGCGACCCGCCACGGGCTCAACATCGACAACATCACGCGTCTCTCGGGCCGCGTGTCGCTGCGAGAGCCCGTTCTGGAGCCGAGATCCTGCGTGGAGCTCTCGCTGCGCGGAACGCTCGTCGATGCCTCGGCGCTCCGCGGGGAGCTGCTCGACCTGGCCCAGGAGCTGGGCGTCGACATCGCCTTCCAGACCGACGACGTCTATCGGCGCAACCGACGGCTGGTGGCCTTCGACATGGACTCGACGCTCATCCAGGCCGAGGTGATCGACGAGCTCGCCGCCGAGGCGGGCGTCGGCAGCGAGGTCGCGGCGATCACCGAGGCTGCGATGAACGGCGAGCTCGACTTCCGGCAGAGCCTCCAGCATCGGGTGGCGCAGCTCGAGGGGCTCGATGCGAGCGTCCTCGAGAAGGTCGCGGATCGGCTTCCGATCACGCCGGGGGCCGAACGCCTGATCCGGACCCTGCGCTCGCTCGACTACCGGACCGCGATCCTCTCCGGCGGCTTCGGCTACTTCGGTCGCCGGCTCCAGGAGCGTCTCGGGATCGACTACGTCTTCGCCAACGAGCTCGAGATCGACGACGGGCGGCTCACCGGGCGGGTCTCGGGGCCGATCGTGGACGGCGAGCGCAAGGCCGCGCTGCTGCGTGAGCTGGCCGAGCGGGAGAACCTGCGACTCGAGCAGACGATCGCGGTGGGCGACGGCGCCAACGATCTGCCGATGCTCGATGCCGCAGGGCTGGGCATCGCCTTCCATGCCAAGCCGAAGGTCCGGGCCTCGGCCGAGCAGGCGATCTCCAACCTCGGTCTCGACGGCATCCTCTATCTGATCGGAATGAGCGACCGCGAGGTCCAGCAGGCCTGATCGGGCCTGCGCCCTGTCCCCTGTGCCTGGCACTCCGGGGACGAGAGCCGGCCGCCGAATCCGGATAGGCCTCAGCCCAGCGGAGGCAACGGCCGCGCCGGATCCCTGCCCTCGACGATCGCCTGCATGCGCGCCTCGACCATCGACGCCCACTCCGGATGAGTGAGGACGTAGAATCGCTCCTCGCGCAGGGCGCGCAGCACGATCTCGCCCGCCTCGCGCGCGGACAGGCCGGAGGCCAGGAGCTGCTTCATCCCGTCGATGGCCTGCCGGCCCTCGGGCGTCGACCTCGCCGAGGGCACCGCTTCGGGACGCAGCCGCTCGAAGTTGTCGAAGACCTCGGAGGCCACGAACGCGGGGCAGAGCACGGAGCATTTCACCTTGTCCGTGATCCCGGCGAGCTGATGCTGGAGTGCCTCCGTCAGCGCGACGACGCCGTGCTTGGCCGTCATGTAGACGGCCTGGGAGTCGCTCCCGGTGATGAGCCCGCCCATCGAGGCGGTGTTGACGACGTGCCCCTCGTCGCCCTGCTCGAGCAGGATCGGCACGAAGCTCCGGATGCCGTGGACGGCGCCCATCACCATCACGTCGAGGTGCCAGGCCCACTCCTCGAGCGGGGCCTCCCAGAGGAGGGAGCTGCTGCTCGCGACCCCGGCGTTGTTGCACACGACGTGAACCGAGCCGAAGGCCTCGAGCGTCCGGTCGGCGAGCCGCTGTACCGAGTCGGCCTCTCGCACGTCGGCGACCACCGCCTCGACCGTGGCGCCCTCTGCCCGCAGCGCCTTCGTCGTCGCCTCGAGCGCCTCGTCTCGAACGTCCGAGAGGACGACCTTCATTCCGGCGGAAGCGAACGCCTCGGCCATCCCCCGACCGATCCCGCTGGCGGCGCCGGTCACGACGGCGACCCGGCCCTGAACGTGTTGCATCGCGGAGCCCTCCTTCCCGGGGCGATCCTCAGCCGGGTCGTTCGATGTTCTCGATGAGATGGCCCTCGGGATCGGCGGTGAATCCTGCCTTGTAGGGCGTGGCTCCGCTCCGGTGCGGGGGCACCCGGACCTCACCGCCGCAGAGGCGGACCCGTTCGAAGAGCGCGTCGATGTCGCCGGTCATGAAGACGAGGGCGAGCTCGCCCAGGGGCGGAGCCGGGCGGTCGACGTACTTCATCAGGATCAGCGGAATGCCCTCCTCGCCATCCCGGCCCAGCAGGATCTCGTCGATCGCCTCCCCGTCGATCTCGGCCTGGATCCGCGCTCGCTCGACGAAGCCGTACGCCCGGCAGTAGAAGTCCGAGACCCCGACGAGATCGTCCACGACGAGCTTGGTCGTGACGAGCCGCGTCTCCTCCGGAGCCTCATCCCCCATGCGCGGATCCTCCGGAGTCGCTGACGGCCTCTCCTGCTCGCGACCGGAGAGTCGCTCGGCTCGTCAAGCGCGCTCGCCCTCGAGCAGCAGCGGGGCGAGCCGCTCCAGCGTGGACAGGCTCGGGCGCGCGGCGTCCGCGGCGTCCAGCGGCTGGATGCAGACGTGCGTCGCGCCCGCTTCGTGATGCCGTCGAACGCGTTCGACGAGCGTCGACTCGTCTCCCCAGGCGACGACCCCGTCCACGACGCGGTCGCTCCCGCCGTCGTCGAGCTCCGGCTCCGAGAATCCGCATCGCATCAGATTGTTCCGGTAGTTCGGCATCATCAGCGGACCCGCCATCGAGAGCCGCGCACGCTTCCTTGCGCGCTCCGGATCGGACTCCAGCAGGACCTTCTGCTCGGGACACAGCCAGGCCGAGTCGCCGAGGAGCTCCCGCGAACGCCGGGTATTCTCCGGAGGGGCGAAGAAGGGATGGGCGCCGAGGGTGCGTTCTGCCGCGAGCCCGAGCATCTTCGGGCCGAGCGCCGCGAGCACCACGGGAGGCTCGCCGTCGAGCTTCGGTCCCCACCAGAGAGCATTCTCGAGCTTGTCCAGGTACTCCCGCATGGAGGGCAGGGGCTTCGGATAGGGCTTGCCGAGCATCGGCCCCATCGCCGTCCCGTGCGAGACGCCCAGGCCGAGGAGGAAGCGACCTCCCGACTGATCGTGGAGCTCGCGCTGCGCACAGGCGGTCGCCTGCGCCTCGCGGAGATGGATGTTCACGACGCCTGTCGCGATGACGAGCCGCCGGGTATGCGCGAAGAGCAGCGCCGCATGCGCGAAGGGATCGCGGCCGAAGGCGTCCGGGATCCAGAGCGCGCCATACCCCAGCTCCTCGACGCGTTGCGCGAACTCGATCGCCTCCGGGATCGAGAGGCCGTCCATGCGGGTCCAGACTCCGACTCTTCCGATCTCCATCCTGTCTCCTTCTCGCTCTTCATTTCGCGCCGCACGACTCACGCCGCACGACGCTTCGGGCGATCGCTCCGGCGGCCCGCTGGGTCCCGCGGCCTCTGGAAGCACGACGAGCCGAGCTATGCGGCCGACCCGGGCGGGGCATCCACTCGATAGAGGCGTGCCGCGTTGTCGAAGAGGAGCTTGCGGCGATTTTCCGGGGTCGCGTCACGGAGGCCGGCGTCGATCTTCTCTCGGACGTTGCCGTACAGGCAGACCGGGTGCGGGTAGTCCGTCTCGAAGAGGACGTTGTCCGGCGGAATCCGGTCGAGCAGGTGAGCCGGCGCGTACTCCTCGAAGAAATAACAGCCATAGACCTGTCGCTCGAAGTACTCCGAGGGCTTCATCTCGAACTCGGGCCGCTGCCTCGAGACCTGACCGTACTCGAACGTATGATCCACGGCCTCGAGCAGGAAGGGGATGAACCCGATGCCGCTCTCGACGGAGACGAATCGCAGGCTCGGGTGACGGGGGAGGATTCCGGAGAAGAGCAGGTCGACGATCTGCTTGGCATTGTCCAGAAAGAGTCCGGTCGTGAACATGCCGTTCACGCCGCCGGTCCCGTAATGCTGCATCCGCTCGGGGGTCCAGAACTGCTCACCGGTGAAGTTGCCGGCGCCGATGTGAAAGTTGATGGGCAGGGCGAGCGCTTCCGCGCATTCCCAGAGCGGTGTCCAGTGCGGGCTCGCGAGCACGGGCATGCCATGCGCTTGGGGCTCGCCCGTGAAGAGGATCCCCTTGTGCCCCTTCTTCGCGCATCGCTCGATCTCGGCGACGCTCGCCTCGACGTCCCAGAACGGCAGCGCCGTGATCGGGATGAAGCGCTCCGGCGCCGGCTCGCACCAGTCGGTCAGGAAGTCGTTGTACGCCCGGACGCACGCGAGCATGAGCTCGGGATCCTTCAGCGAGAGGAAGACCTGGGAGCCGAAGCCGCCGACGTTCGGATAGAGCGCCATCGCCCAGATGCGCAGCGAGTCCATGTACTCGAGCCTGGCGTGAGGGTCGTGCGAGGCCCTGGGGCACTCGGCAAAGCTCGCTGGGGCGGCGGGGAAGGGCTCCGGCCAGCCGGCGACGGCCGAGTGACCGACCGGCGTGATCGGACCGCCCTCTCCCACGGTCCAGATCTCGTAGCCCGACTCCTCGTTCTTCCGGATGCGGGGCGCCTGATCCTGCCATTTGGCGGGCAGCCGGCTGGTGAAGAGATCCGGCGGCTCCGTCACGTGCGTGTCGCAGTCGATCACCCAGTCGAGGTCGGATCGTCCGGCGTCGTGGGTCGATGTTCGGGACATGGCTCTCGGCCCCTCCTTTTCCTCTCCTCGGACCTCTTCTCGGAATCCTATCGCAGATCGCGCGCTGGACGGCGCGTAGGAGAAGGTCCTTCTCCTGTCCTCCCGTCGACCGCGCTGGAGGACGCGCCTATCCTGAGTCCATGCGCCGCCCCGATCGTCGGAGAGCAGCAATGGCCTCGGTCGCGACCGTGTGCCTCGGGATCGCCCTGGCCTGGATATGGGCCGGGACGGGCGGACGCGACCGCGCCCCCACCGAGGATCTGGAACGCCAGGCTGCCGCGCTCGAGAGGGCGACTCTCGAGCGTCGATGGAGCCAGGTCGAAGGATCGGAGGCCGCGGTCGAGAGTCCGTCCGCATCGGCCGGCGCGGGAGCGAGCCCGGTCGAGACCAGGGCGTCTTCCCTCGACCCGGAGGCAGACGCCCCGGACGTCGATGATGGAGCCGCTGGTCCCTCACGGGCCTTCATGCGCTCCGCGTTCGAGTCCGCGGTGGCCGAGCATTTTCCCGACCGGCGACTCTCCTCCGACGAGGTCGAGCGCGTGACGGACTCCCTGATGGACCTTCGCGAGGCCAAGGAGGCATTGCGGACGCTGCCGATCGACGCCGAGCACGCAGAGCAACGCCGACGGCTCGTCGAGCGGATCGGTGAGGCTTCGGACGCGTTTCGCGACGTCATGGACATCACACCGAGCGAGTTCACGACGGGGGCCGGGCCGGGGATCGACCGCCATGACGCCGACGAGGCCGTACCCGAGCCGGAGTTTCTGGACCCGGGGCCGCGAGCCGAGAGGGCCACGGACCGATGAGCGTCAGCCGGGGCTCGGCTCGGGGATCCGGCGGATCGCGAGGCGCGATCGCCAGATGAGGATCACAGGGGCTCTGCATCGCGCTGGCCGTGATCAGCCTCGCCGGGCCGACGGCCGCGAGCGACATCGGCATGGACGGGGCGATCGGCGGCCAGAACGAGGGACGAACCCCGCTGGCCGAGCTGGATGACGAGATCCTCTACGTCGAAGACGTCGAGGGCGCGCTGGCCCTGCGGATCTATCAGCTTCGCCTCGACCTCTACTCCCTGCTCGAGTCCGAGGCCCGTCGCTGGATGGACGAGAAGCTGCTGGAGGACGCCGCACGCGCGCGTGGTCTGACGGTGGCCGAGCTCGAGGCATTGCTGGCGAAGGAGACCTCCGAGGTCGACGAGGCGGAGATCGACCGCTATCTGGCCGAGCATCCCGCAGGAGGACGAGTCGATCCCGCGCAGGCGCGTGAACGCGTCCGACTCTATCTCGCCGAGACCCGACGTCTCCAGACGCGCATCGACTTCATGGAATCGCTGCGCGAGGCGGCCGGCGCGCGAGTCTTGCTGGATCCGCCGCAGCCGCCTCGCAGCGAGGTCGATCTGGCGGGCGTCCCGACCCGCGGTCCGGAGGACGCGCCGGTCGTGATCGTGCACTTCGCGAGCTTCGGCTCCCGCAGCTCGGCGCGCAGCGCGGCGAAGCTCCGGCGACTCGAGGAGGCCTTCCCGGGCGAGATCCGCCGGGCCCATCGCCACCTGCTGAACGAGCGCGACGAGCTCGGCCTGCTCGCCGCGCGCATCGCCTTCGCCGCAGAGGAGATCGGCCGCTTCTGGCCCCTGCACGATGCCCTCTTCGAGGCCCTCGAGCGCGACGGATTCCTGACGCCGGAACGCATTCGCGAGATCGCCCGCGAGAGTGGCGTCCCGGGCGATCGCATCGAGGCGGCGGTTCGTGATCCCGCGCGAATCGCCCAGGTCAAGCGCGACATCGAGGCGGCAAACGCGAGCGGGATCCCGCGCGAGCCCAGCCTCTTCATCAATGGTCTATTCGCCTCGGGTCTGAGTCCCTACGACGACCTCCATCAGATCGTGGCGAGGGAGGTACGAGAGGCAGGACGCGGTGACGAGCCCTCGATGGACGACCAGAATCCGGCCGACTAACGAAACGGGCTTGACAGATCCGACGGATTCAGGGCAAGTGGAGAAGGACAGAGGGGCGACGGCAGCGGCGCGTGGGGACGCGTTCGCCTCGCCGTCGCGGTCCCTCGGCGCTCGGGAGGTCCGCCCCGAGACGCCGACAAAGCCTGGAGGTCTTCCTCATGCCGATGCTCCGTCGTTTCGTGGTCTCCCTCGTTCTCGCGAGCCTGATCTGGCTCCCGAGCGGCGCGTTCGCGAAGGATCCGCAGCGCGTGCCCAAGCGTCTCTCGAGCGTCGGTGACAGCATCACCGAAGCGATCAACGCCGAGGAGTTCAATCCCTTCGTCATCATCACCCCCAATCACTGGGCGAGCTGGGCGAACGGCTTTCGGGGGTTCTGGGAGTGGCTGCTCGGGCGGACGAACGTGAGGAGTCACAACCAGCGGATCTCGTCCGAGTTCGGGAGCCGCAATCGCAAGAACTTCATGGAGGCGCTGAGCGGCGCCGACAGCTTCGACCTCGGGCCCCAGATGACGGCCTCCGTCAGTCGTTCGGCCGATTACGTGACCGTCTTCATGGGACATAACGACGTCTGTCAGGACTCGTTCTCGAACATCCCCACCGACGCCGAGTTCGAGGCGAACGTGCGAGCGGGGTTCGACGCGCTGCGAGCGGGCCTGCCGAACGGGGCGACCGTCTACACCCTGGGCATCGTGGACATCTACAAGCTCTGGCAGCTCGGGCCCCAGCTGAGCGGGCTCCTCGGCGTGAGCTGCGAGGTGGTCTGGGCCACGACGCTGATCGGCGCCTTCCCCTGCGGCACCATGTTGAATCCGCTCAACAGCGAGGCCGATCGCCAGTACACGCGCAGTCGCAACGTGGCGTTCAACCAGATTCTCGAGGATCTCGTGATGGAGTTCGAGACGACCGACCCTCACCATCATTGGCGATTCTCCGACGTCGCGTTCCAGGCGGACTTCGTGCCCAGCGAGGTCTCACCCTTCGATTGCTTCCATCCCTCGGCTGAGGGACAGAAGCGGCTCGCGCGGGACAGCTGGCAGGCGGGTCCGTTCGGGAACTGACGCGGATCGCTCGACGAGCGGCGGCGGACGCGGCCCGCGGGTCGCGTCCGTCCGTCCTTCGGCGGGTCGTGGAGCGCGGAGTCGCATGGCCGGGCTTCTTCGGAGGAGCCTGGTCGGGCGGATCAGGCCGGGACCGACCGGGCGAACCGGATCAGGGCGTCGGCGATGATCGGCGCGTGAGCGTTCGTGATGTCATGGCCCATGCCCGGGACGACGGCGAGCTCCGCGCCGGGGACCCTCGCTGCCGTGTCCTCGCCGCAGGCGAGCGGGATCAGGGGATCCGCGGCGCCGTGCAGCACGAAGAAGGGCACGTGGACCTCCGCGAGTCTCTCGGCCCGGGTGGTGTCCGCGAGGACCGCAGCCATCTGACGTGCCGATCCGGCCGGATGGTGGCAGCGGTCGTAGCCGCGCTCGAAATGGCTTCGAAGCTCCGCCTCGGTCGGGGGCGGGTCGACGCTCTGGATGACGCGCTGGGCCGCGATCCCGTGCGCGATCACGCTCTCCCGATCGTTCGGATCGTCGGGCTCCGATTCGAGCGCGGCGAGCGCCTCCGGCGTGCCCGACGGAAGCCCCGGGGCCCCGGAGCTCGACATGACGCTCGCCACGCTCCGGAAGCGATCCGCGTGGGAGAAGGCGAGATGCTGCGCGATCATGCCACCGAGCGAGATCCCGGCCGCGTGCGCCCTCTCGATCCCGAGCGCATCGAGCACCCCCACCGCATCCCACGCCATGTCGGCGATCGAGTAGGCGGGCCTGGCCGTTCCGCGCAGGATGTCGTCGACCGCAGGCACGCCCGCGGCATCGAGCTTCGTCGAGAGCCCGGCGTCGCGATTGTCGAAGACGACGACCCGGAAGCCCGCATCGACGAAGCGATCGAGAAAGCGGTCGGGCCAGTGGATCAGCTGTGTCGAGAGGCCGCGGATCAGCAGGAAGGCCGGCGCGGTCTCGGGGCCTCTCGTCTCGACCTCGATCCGGATGCCGTTGATCTCGTGCTGGGCCATGTCGGCTCCCGTCCAATTCGGTGGGGACCCGAATGATGGCCCTTCGCGCGAGATCGGCGCAAGCATGCTCGTAGAGCTCTCACTCGAGGGAAGCAGGCGCGCCCCTCGGCGCCTCGAAGGTCGGATCGTGAGGTCATGAGGCCTGGCACGCCGGGCAGTAGT
>CAYXLY010000046.1:0-15576 GCA_964466005.1 uncultured Spirochaetaceae bacterium
CCGTCGAGACCGGCCGCAGCGTCAGCCGCTCGAGATGCTGGACGAGGTCGGGGGGCGGGGCGGGCAGGGCGAGGGCCCCGTTCAACGGGCGCGCAGGGGCACCGGTCGGTCGATCCCCGGCCACCCAGTTGAGAGAGCCCTGGCCCGTGCCGCGGGATCGCTCGAGCGCCTCGGTGAGCGCTGCGTGCCAGGCCGTGCCGCGCACGGCCGCCGCCGCCAGCTGCTTCGTCGCCTCGGCATGCCAGGCGCGGATCGCCTCCGCTCGCTCGACCACCAGCCTCCCGGTGCTCCGGCCGAGACGGTCGCGCACGTCGCGGTGGATCGCGCCCACGCTGAGCCAGCTCACGATGAGGGCTGTCAGGAGTGTCGAGCCGAAGACGCAGAGGATGATCCGCGTCGACACGCTGTTCAGTGGAGCGTGTCGACGCCGGGGCAGGGGGCGCGGATCGCGCACGGGCTGGGAGCGGAGGGATGCCATCTTGCCTCGGGACGAGCTTCGAGCTGTCTATCGACGGGCCGGGAGCCACCCTTGACTGCAATGCGCTGAAAAAAACGCGTAAAAACAGCTATTTAGAAAGTGACCCCTCCCGTGTGGGAGGGAGCCTCCGGAGCGGGGCGGGAGGCCGATAAACCCTTGGATTCCGAAGGGAATCGGATCGGCAAGGATTTGCGGTGGTGCGGGCTCTCCGATATGATGCGCCTTCAATTTCAGGGGGTTAGCGGCTCTCGCGCCCTCCGTGTGCGTCCGCGCGAGCACGATTCCCAGTCCCATCGGGAGGGATCGGGCCTGCGTCGCATCGTCGTTGGATCGTCTCGAGAGTCGAGTCGAGAGCGGCCGGTCGGACATTGCCGCCAGGACCGGGGAGACCGCACCCGAGCCCGGCGCCGAGGATCGCTCCTGATGTCATCCCGCGTGCAGCCGGAGAACGAGCGAGACCCCGGGCGCCCCCCCGATCTGGAGAATCCGCCCATCGCCCCCGTCTCCCAGGACCTCGCCTCGCTGCGCAGTCGCATCGACGCGATCGACGTCGAGATCCTCGACTGTCTCAACCGCCGGGCGGTCTGCGTCCAGCAGGTCGGCGCGCTGAAGCAGGATGGCCGCAATGGCCCCGTCTACGTCGCCTCCCGCGAGCGAGACCTCGTCCAGAAGCTGATCGAGGCGAACTCCGGTCCCTTTCCCGACGCGGCGATCCCCCACGTGTTCCGGGAGATCATCTCGGCGACCCGGTCGCTGGAAGAGCGGGTCCGCGTCGCCTTCCTCGGTCCGGAGGGGACCTTCAGCCATCAGGCCGCCAGTCGGCAGTTCGGAGCGCAGGTCGACCTCGTGCCGGTCGCGACGATGCGCGACGTCTTCACCGCGACCGAGCGGGGCGACACGCATTTCGGCGTGATTCCCGTCGAGAACTCGATCGAAGGGCCGATCTCGGTGACCTACGACGCGCTGATCGAGACGGACGTGACGATCTGCAGCGAGATCAAGCTCGAGGTGGCTCAGCATCTGATGTCGCGAACCGGGCGACTCGAGGACGTCCAGAAGGTCGCCTCCCATCCTCAGCCCCTGGCCCAGTGCCGGGGCTGGCTCGAGGCCCATCTCCACGGCGTGGACCTGATCGAGACGACGAGCACCGCGGCAGCCGCACAGCTCGCGCACGCCGACGAGAAGGTCGCTTCGATCGGATCCGAGGTGACGGCGGAGGTCTACGACCTGCTGACGATCGCCTCGAACATCGAAGATCATCGAGGCAATACGACGCGCTTCCTCGTCATCGGACGCGAGACGCCCGCGCCCTCCGGCCAGGACCTCACGAGCGCCGTCTTCACGGTTCGGCGCGACGAGGCGGGAGCGCTCTACAACCTGCTCGGCCCCTTCGCGCGCCACGGCGTGAACGTGTCCGCGCTGCAGTCGCGCCCGATGAAGGGCAAGCCCTGGGAGTACGTGTTCATCGTGGAGATGGAGGGCCATCGCGACGACGAGGCCGTTCGAGAAGCCTTGAAGGAGTCGTCTGCGATCGCGCACTCGAACAAGGTCCTCGGCTCCTTTCCGCGCGCTCTCGAGACGCTCGGCGCACCCGTCGAGGAAGGAAGACTGCGATGAGCGTGGTCGATCTGATCAAGCCCCATATCCGGGGGCTGGCGCCCTACGAGCCGGGCAAGCCGATCGAGGAGCTCGAGCGGGAGCTCGGAATCCAGGGCTCGATCAAGC
This sequence comes from uncultured Spirochaetaceae bacterium, assembly GCA_964466005.1. Taxonomy (GTDB): domain Bacteria; phylum Myxococcota_A; class UBA9160; order UBA9160; family UBA4427; genus UBA4427. Next base: position 2,204 of record CAYXLY010000046.1, read on the forward strand.
TGGCCTCGAACGAGAATCCGCTGGGTCCATCGCCGAAGGCGGTCGAGGCCATGAGGACGGCAGCGAGCGAGATCCACCGCTATCCCGATGGGGCCTGCTTCACGCTTCGGGCCCGGCTCGCGGAGCGGCTCGGCGTGGATGCCCGACAGCTGGTCTTCGGCAGCGGCGCCGACGAGATCCTCGAGCTGATCGCCAAGGCCGCGATCGGCCCCGGCGACGAGGTCGTCTACGGCTGGCCTTCGTTCGCGATGTATCCGATCGTGATCCAGGGGATGGGGGGGACGACCGTTCCGGTTCCGCTGCGCAGCGATTTCGTGCACGATCTCGCGGCGATGCGGGAGGCCGTGACGGACCGGACGCGGGTCGTCATGGTCTGCAACCCCAACAACCCGACCGGGACGAGCGTCGGCGCCGAGGAGCTCGGCCGCTTCGTCGAGAGCCTGCCGGACGACGTGATCCTCGCGGTCGACGAGGCCTACTTCGAGTTCGCGCGACGTCCGGACTTCCCGGACGTGATCCGCCTGATCGAGTCCCGGCCCGCCACGATCGCCCTGCGCACCTTCTCGAAGGTCTACGGTCTGGCCGGGATCCGGATCGGCTACGGGATCGCCGACGTCGAGCTGGCGAGCTACCTCGAGAGGGCCCGTCATCCCTTCAACGTGAACCGTCTGGCCGAGGTGGCGGCCGTGGCCGCCCTCGACGACGCCGAGCATGCGCGGCGGACCGTCGAGCTGAATGCGGCCGGCATCGAGATGGTGACGAAGGAGCTCGGGCGGCTCGGCATCGAGACCTGGCCCTCGGACGCGAACTTCGTGCTGGCCCGAACGGGTGCGGGGGTCTACCAGGCCCTGCTCGAGATGGGCGTGATCGTGCGACCGATGACGGGCTTCGGTCTGAGCGAGTACGTGCGGATCTCGATCGGTCTGCCGGAGGAGAACGAGAGGCTCGTGAAGGCGCTCGCGAGCCTGAGGGACGGTGCGGGATCATGAGTCCCCGACCCTTCCAGCGCGTCGCGGTCCTGGGGCTCGGTCTGCTCGGCGGCTCGGTGGCGAGAGCCGCTCGTGAGAGGCATCTGGCGCTCGAGGTCGTGGGGGCCGGCCGCCGTCGGGCGCCGCTCGAGCGGGCCCTCGCGGCGGGTGTGGTCGATCGCATCGAGACCGCGCTCGAGGCGGTTCGGGGAGCGGACCTCGTGGTGCTGGCGACGCCGGTCGGAACGATGCCGAAGATCGTCTCCGAGGTGGCATCGGGTCTCGAGCGGGGCGCGATCCTGACCGACGTGGGAAGCGTGAAGGCCAGCGTGGTGGAGACGCTGCCGGGCATGCTGCCCGAGGGCGTGGAGTTCGTCGGCTCGCATCCCATGGCCGGGAGTCATCTGCGGGGTCCCGATCACGCCCGCGGCGACCTCTTCGAGGGAGCGACCTGCGTCGTGACGCCCCGGGTCGGGCAGTCCGAGGGGGCCGTCGAGCGGATCGAGGCCTTCTGGCGGGCACTGGGCGCGCGGGTCGAGCGAAGGTCCCCGGAGCAGCACGACGAGGACGTCGCCTGGGTGAGTCATCTCCCCCATCTGGTGGCCTTCGCCTTCGCGGACGCCCTCCAGGCCGCGCCGACCCGGGTGGGCGAGGTCGCCGGAGGGGGCTTCCGGGACTTCACCCGGATCGCACGGAGCGATGCGGAGCTCTGGGGAGAGATCCTCGAGCGCAACGGCAAGGCCCTCTCGGGTCCGCTCAATCATTTCTCCGAGTCGCTGGCGAAGATCGCCCGGCTGCTCGAGGAGGGCGACGGAGAGTCGCTCGAGAGACTGTTGAACCAGGCCCGCTCGCGGCTGGCGGAGGTCACCTCCCATGCCGCGCGGGTCGCAGGGAATGTCCCCGAGACCGGGATTCCGAAGGGATCGGAAGAGTCGGGCTCGGACAGGACAGACGCTGGCTAGTCCATCCGGGGCATGGGCCCGGAGTCGCGGAGCGGCCTGCAAGGGGCAGGCGTCCGCAGGAAACCGAGAGAGTCTGATGAGCAGTGACGTGAGTGAAGTGAAAGAAGAATCCGGGTCCGGCGAGAGCTTCGCCGAGCTCTTCGGCACCATCGACCGCGCCTTCAAGGAGGGTGAGATCGCCAAGGGTCGAGTGCTGTCGGTCGACAACGACTACGTGCAGGTCGACATCGGCTTCAAGTCCGAGGGCATGATCGCGGCCTGGGAGTTCATGACCGAGGACGGCGAAATCACCGTCTCGGTGGGCGATTCCGTCGAGGTCCTCGTCGAGGAGGTCGAGAACGAAGCCGGGCCGCTGGTCCTCTCCAAGGAGAAGGCGGAGCGCCTCAAGGTCTGGGACGAGATCAGCAAGGCCTACGACGACGAGGAAGCGGTCGAAGGGACCATCGTCGCCCGTGTGAAGGGCGGACTGTCCGTCGACATCGGCGTGAAGGCCTTTCTTCCGGGCTCACAGGTCGATCTGCGGCCCGTACGCAACCTCGAGGCGCTGCTGGGCGAGAAGGCCAAGTTCAAGATCATCAAGTTCAACAAGCGCCGGGGCAACATCGTGCTCTCGCGGAGGGCCCTGCTCGAGACCGAGCGCAAGAAGATGCGCGAGGAGACCCTGACGACCCTCTCCGAGGGTCAGATCCTCGATGGCGTGATCAAGAACCTCACCGACTACGGCGCGTTCATCGACCTGGGCGGCATCGACGGCCTGCTCCACATCACCGACATGTCGTGGGGACGGATCAATCATCCCAGCGAGCTCTTCCAGGTCGGGGACGAGATCAAGGTGAAGGTCCTGAAGTTCGACCCGGAGAGCGAGCGCGTCTCGCTCGGTCTGAAACAGATCCAGCCCGATCCGTGGATCGATGCCGGCATGCGTTACCCGCTGGGCATGCGCATCCACGGCAAGGTCGTGTCCCTGACGGACTACGGGGCCTTCATCGAGCTCGAGCCGGGCATCGAGGGTCTCGTACACGTCTCGGAGATGTCCTGGACCAAGCGTGTCAAGCATCCGTCGAAGGTCGTCTCGATCGGGGACGAGGTCGAGGCGGTGGTGCTCGACGTCGACGAGCGCGATCGCAAGATCTCGCTCGGGATGAAGCAGATCGAGGAGAACCCCTGGACGGTGATCGAGGAGCGCTACCCGGTCGGGACCCGTGTGTCCGGTCAGGTCCGCAACATCACCAACTTCGGGATCTTCGTGGGTCTCGAGGAGGGCATCGACGGCCTGGTGCACGTCTCGGACATCTCCTGGACCGATCAGGTGAAGCATCCCTCCGAGCGCTTCGAGAAGGGGGACGAGGTCGAGGCCGTGGTGCTGAAGATCGACAAGGAGAACGAGAAGTTCTCCCTGGGGATCAAACAGCTGACGGCGAATCCGTGGGAGGACATCCTCAAGAAGTACAAGGTCGGGAGCGAGGTCACCGGCCCGGTCAGCAGCGTGACCGACTTCGGCGTCTTCGTGCGGCTGGAGGAGGGAATCGACGGCCTGGTCTACAGCTCCGAGCTGGGGCCCGAGCGGATCGAGAATCCCGCCGAGCACTTCTCCGAGGGGCAGGAGGTGACGGCGATCGTCACCAAGGTCGACGCCAACGAGCAGAAGATCTCCCTGTCGATCCGGGCGGTGACCGACAAGGCGGAGCGCGCTGCGCTGAAGGAGCTGGCGGCACAGCAGTCGGCCAGCCAGACGACGACGCTGGGAGACCTCCTGGCAGAGAAGCTGCAGGCGCAGCAGTCCGAGTCGTCGGAGGAGTAGAGAGGTTCGGGGCGTCCGGTCGGACGGACGCCCCGATGCTCTCGACACGATGTCGCCGGACGTCGACGAGCCTGCTGCTCGTCGACCGTCCGGCTCGGGAGCGAGAATGACGAAGAGCGGTTTGATCGAAGAGGTCGCCAAACGAACGCCGCACATCTCGAAGAAGGATACGGAGGTCGTCGTCAACACGATCTTCGACTCGATGATCGAGGCCCTCAGGACGGGGGATCGAATCGAAATCCGGGGCTTCGGATCGTTCCAGGTGAAGATTCGCGAGGCGAGGGACGGCCGCAATCCGAAGACGGGCGAGCCGGTCCACATCAGCGCGAAACGAACGCCTTTCTTCAAGGTGGGGAAGGAGCTCAAGGAGATGGTCGACTGCGCTCCGAAGGCGCAAGAGGCCCCCGAGGCGGCGACCTCCAAGGAGTCGGCCACCGCCTAGCATCAGACCCGTGAGCGCCGTGCGGGATCGGAAGGCGGGATCGGAGCGACGTCGGGCTCGGAGCCCGGTGGCTTCTTCGGGGGGGGAGGCAGCTTGAAACGATCTGTGGCTTGGTTGTCGGGGGTGGCGCTCTTCGTGGCGGCACTCTGGATCGGGTGGTCCTTTCGCGCGGGCAACGCGAGCTCCGTCGATCTCGACCTGATCTGGCTCCGACTCGAGGGCGTGGCCCTCTGGTGGGTGATCCTGATGGCCGGGGGGGCCGGAGCCCTGCTGGCGGGAGGCGGCGTCGGCTTCGCGTGGCTCCGCGCTCGGCTTTTGAATCGACGCTATCGGAAGCGCATCCGGCAGCTGGAGTCCGAGCTCCATCAGCTTCGCAGCCTGCCCCTGGCGGGCAGCGGGGACGCCGCTCTCGAGAGCGGGGCCGACCGTCTCGCGTCGGAGCGGAGCTGAGCATGTCCTGGCTGCGTCGAAGGCCGAGCGATCCGCGCGAGATGGATCGCGCGTGGCGTAGGGCCCTGCGTGCGGCCGTGGAAGAGCGTTGGGAGACGACGGAGACGTGGCTGGAGCGGATCGTCGAGGCCGACAGCGACGATCTGGACGCCTACCATGCGTTGGCGCGTCTCTACCGTCGGCAGGGTGCGATCGGTCGTGCGATCCGGATGCACCAGAACCTCCTCCTCCGCAGTGATCTCGACGAGCCGGCTCGCGGCGAGGCGATGCTGGAGCTGGCGCGGGATTTCGACGAAGGCGGCTTCGTGGACCGGGCGATCTCTTCCTACGAGGAGGTCCTCGATCGTCGACCCCGGGACGCCGAGCTCCTCGAGCGACTGATCCGGCTGCGCGGAGATCGGGGCGACCTGATCCGCGCACTCGAGCTGGTGCGCCGCCTGAGGCGGCATGAGCGGAAGACGGCGGACCGGCTCGAGGTCGATCTGCTGCTGAGCCGGGCTCGCAGCCTGCACGCGGAGGGAGAGGCGGCTGCCGCTCGTAAGCTCCTGAAGAGATGCCTCCGGCGAGACCGCGAGCTGTCGGAGGCCTGGACCTTGCTGGGCGAGATCGAGGCCGAGCGGGGCAAGGATACCCGGGCGCTCGACGCCTGGAAGAAGGCTGCGGCGGCAGCGCCCGAGCGGGCGGCCCCGCTCTATCCCCGGATCGAGGCGAGCTTCGCCGCGAGGGGGCGTTCGGCCGAGTTCGAACGCTTTCTTCGCGGCGTGCTCGAGGAGCGCCCGAACGACGTCGTCGCACGCGTGGCCCTCGCGCGCAGCCTGGACGGTCGGGGCGAGTCGGCGGCGGCCATGGAGGAGATCCGACGCGCGATCGAGGTCGCGCCCGGCGATCTCGGGCTGAGGGTGGAGCTCGGGCGCCGCCTGCTCGCGACCGGTCCCGAGGCCGAGGCGCTGAAGGCGTACGAGGGGCTGTTGGAGAGGATCGAGCGCGAGCAGGGCCGCTCGACGGGGAAGGCGATCGGATGAGCGCGTCGGCTCTCGAGACACCGATGATGCGCCAGTTCCTGAAGATCAAGGCGCAGTATCCGGACGCGATCCTGTTCTATCGGATGGGCGATTTCTACGAGATGTTCCTCGACGATGCCGAGCGGGTCGCGCCGATCCTCGACATCACGCTCACCACCCGGGACAAGGGCAAGCCCGACGCCGTTCCGATGTGCGGCATTCCGGTGCATGCGGCCGATGCCCACCTGAAGCGACTGGCGGAGCTCGGGCATCGCATCGCGATCTGCGAGCAGGTCGAGGATCCCAAGGAGGCGGGTGGCAGGCGGCTCGTGCGTCGCGAGGTCGTCGAGGTGGTGACCCCGGGCCTCGTGGGGGATCCGGAGGGGCTCGACGGCCGCACGGTGGTCGCGGTCGCCGCGATCGTCGAGGACGGACGGGAAGGGGGCTACGGACTCGCGTCCCTCGATGCGTCCACCGGGCATTTCCGGGCGACCGGGATCCGGACCGGAGATTCGGAGGAGCGTGCCCGGCAGGTCTCCGGGCTACCGGAGCTGCTGGTCCAGGAGCTCTCTCGGATCGCACCCCGCGAGCTGCTGGTCACCGCGGACGGTCTCGAGCGCTGGCGAGCTCCGCTGCAGGCGCTCCTGCCCGCGATGGCGCTCACCGTCGTGCCGTCGGGGAGCTTCGCGCCGCACGACTCCCTGGGAGCCTGGCCTGGGGATTGGGAGGAGGGCGCCGGCAGCCGGGCGGCCTTCGCAGTGGCTCGCTATCTGGCAGAGAATCAGCCCTTCGCGGTCCAGAGTCCGCCCCGCTTGCAGCGCTACGAGGTCGACGAGACGGTCGTGCTCGATCCGGCGACCCGTCGGCATCTGGAGATCCACGAGAACAGCGAGGATCGCGGGAGAGCCGGAACGCTGCTCGCCGAGCTCGACGTGACGGCCTGCGCGATGGGGGCGCGGCGGCTGTCGCATTGGCTGGCCTATCCCTTGCGGTCGCCGGCGCAGATCGCGGAACGGCTCGATGCCGTCGAGCTCCTGGTGGAGCAGGATCGGGTCCGTGGCCGTCTCCGCGAGGCGATCGGGCGGGTGCGGGACCTGGATCGGCTGCTCTCGAAGGCCACGCGCCCCGGCTCGGTCCCGCGAGACCTCGGGGCGTTGCGTGCGTCGCTGGCCGCCTTGCCGGACGTCGTCGCGGCCCTCGGATCCGAGGCAGGGGATGCGGATTCCACGACGGCGCTGCTGGGCGGGGCCACCCCCCCGATCGCGAGCTTCCTGCGTGCGCCGGAGCCCCTTCCGGAGCTGACCCGGCTCCTCGAGGAGGCGCTGATCGACGATCCGCCGGTGATCGCTCGCGGCTCGCGGGGGGCGAACGAGACCGGCTATGTCCGAGAGGGATACCGGAGCGACCTCGACAGTCTTCGCGAGAGCGCGACCAAGGGACGAGAGTGGATCGCGGGGCTGGAGTCCGCCGAACGCGAACGGAGCGGGATCGCCTCACTGAAGGTCCGATTCCATCCCGTGCACGGGTACTCGCTCGAGATCGGCAAGAGCCACCTCGCCAAGGTCCCCGAGGACTACGAGCGCAAGCAGACCCTGGCGAGCGTGGAGCGGTTCACGACCGAGGCGCTGCGCGAGGTCGAGTCCAAGGTGATGGGGGCCAACGAGAAGGCGGCCCGTCTGGAGCGCGAGATCTTCGATTCGCTCCGCGAGCGCGTGAACCGGTCCTCGGAGGCGATTCGGGAGGCCGCCGATCGGGTGGCGACGCTCGACGCGCTCGCCTCCCTGGCGGAGGTCGCTCGGCGCAGTCGATGGACGCGGCCGGTGGTCGATCAGAGCGAGAGCCTGGAGATCCGGGGAGGACGACATCCCGTCGTCGAAGGGGTGCTCGGGCGTCAGGGGGCGGACGGCTTCGTCGCGAACGACGCCCGTCTCGATCCGGGGGCAGACCAGATCCTGCTGCTCACGGGACCGAACATGTCGGGCAAGAGTACCTATCTGCGTCAGGTCGCTCTCATCGTGTTGATGGCTCAGGTCGGGAGCTTCGTTCCCGCCGATGCGGCTCGGATCGGCGTCGTCGACCGGGTCTTCACCCGGGTGGGGGCTTCGGATCGATTGGCGAAGGGCGAGTCCACCTTCATGGTCGAGATGCGCGAGACCGCGGACATCCTGCGCCAGGTGACCCGACGCAGCCTCGTGATCCTCGACGAGATTGGACGCGGGACATCCACCTTCGATGGTCTCTCCATCGCGTGGGCCGTGGCCGAGTATCTCCACGACACCCCCGGACGCGAGGCGAGGACGCTCTTTGCGACCCACTACCACGAGCTCGTCGCCCTCGCGGACGTCAAGCCCCGGCTCACGAACGCGCACTTCGAGGTCCGGGAGTGGAACGACGAGGTGATCTTCCTGCGTCGCCTCGTGGAAGGCGGAGCCAGCCGCTCGTACGGGATCCAGGTCGCCCGCCTCGCCGGCCTGCCGAGAACGGTGGTGGATCGGGCGAGATCGATCCTCCACGATCTCGAGGCCGGAGAGCTGCCGGGAGGCCAGCCCCAGCCGCCGCGCCGCAAGCAGGACGGCCAGCTGAGCCTCGCGCTCCAGCCCCAACGCTCGCGACGAGATGCGGTCGAGGGCGATCTGCTCCGCAGTCTGAGAGACCTCGACCCCGACTCGATGACTCCGATCGATGCCCTCACCTGGATCGCCGCCGGCCGCGCGAGCCTGCTGGAGGTCGATGGGCGGGATCGCGAGGAAGGGGGCGACCGTTGACGCGGGCGGTGGGACGAAAGCTCGGGACGGGGCGAAGAGGGATCTCCCTGGCTCTCCTCCTGCTCGCTCCCCTGCTGGTCGCGACGAAGCGACCCGCGGGCCTCGGCGACGTCGAGGACGTCCGGACCTGGTCCTACCCGGGCTACACGCGCGTCGTGCTCGAGCTCGATCGGGAGGTCGATCTACCGGCGACCGGGCTCGTCCGGCTCGCGGCGAATCCGCGGGCCGGACGGCCGGATCGGCTCTATCTCGACGTGCCCGGCATCTGGGTGGGGCGCCGATTCGAGCAGGGCATCCCGGTCGGGGATGGACTGCTTCGGGGGGTCCGGTTGGGACAGAACACGCTCCGTCGATCGAGGCTCGTGATCGACCTCGACCGCTACGATCGGCATCGGCTCTTCACGCTCTCGAGCCCCGCGCGGATCGTCGTCGACGTCTACGGGGACCGTCCCGATCCCGGCCGGGGATCCGGCGGGCGCCTGCCCGCGGAGCTCCGGCGCGTGCACACCGTCGTCGTGGACCCGGGCCACGGGGGGCGGGATCCGGGCGCCACCGGCATCGGCGGCCTGCTCGAGAAGGACGTGAACCTGTCGATCGCGAGACATCTCGGGCGGGGCCTCGAGGATCGCGGGTTCCGTGTGGTGATGACCCGCGAGCGCGACCGGACCCTCGACCTGGAGGAGCGGACCGCCATCGCGGAGTCGTCGGGCGGGGACGTCTTCGTCTCGATCCACGCCAACGCCTCCCGGCGCGCCCAGGCGCGGGGGATCGAGATCTACACCCTCGACACGAATCACCAGCGACACAGCCTGGACGTGGCCGCGCGCGAGAACGGAATCCCAGCGGCTCGACTCGACGCGTTGCAGCGCGCCCTCGCCGCATTGCGGGTCGACCAGACGGCGAGCCACTCCGAACGCCTGGCGTCCTTCGTCCATCGCAACGTGATCCGGGCGGCCCAGGCCCGGGATGGCGCCCTCCCGGATCTGGGCGTGAAGAGAGGCCCCTTCTACGTGCTCTTCATGTCGAGCATGCCGTCGGTCCTCGTCGAGACGGGCTTCCTCACGAACCGGCAGGACGCCTCCCTCCTCCGCAACGGTGCCTACCAACGCTTGATCGCCGAGGAGATCGCGGACGGAATCGAGCACTATCGCGAGCAGACCGAGTTCGGGCTGGCCGCGCGCGCATCGGATTCCTCCGGAGCGGGGCGATGACGGGGGCGCCTTCGATCGATCGCCATCTGGCCGAGCTCCCCGCCGACCCGGACGAGCGCGAGCGGGCGGTCGCCGCCATGGTGAAGGCCCATCTCTCCGAGGTGCGTCGGTACCTCGAGACCCTTCATCGGTCGTCGCGCTCGGGCCGGGAGGTGAACGAGAAGAACTCGGACCTCACCGACCGGCTCGTGCGACGCCTCTTCGGGCTGGCCGAGGAGATCCATCTGGCCCGTGGCGGGCAGCTGGAGTCGGGAGTCGCCGTGATCGCCGTCGGCGGCTACGCCCGGCGGGAGATGTCGATCTACTCCGACGTGGATCTGCTCGTCCTCTATCGCGAGGACCTCACGCCCTTCGTTCGCTACATCGCAGAGCGGATGCAGTACTGGCTCTGGGACGCGGGCGTCACGATCGGCTGCGCGACCCGCACGATCGAGGAGACCGTCGAGCTGGGGCTCGAGGACGTGACGGTGCGCACCGCCGTCTTGACGGCGCGTTATCTCTGCGGGGACGGTGAGTTCTTCCATCTCTTCGCCGACCGGATGCGGGACGAGCTCCTGCCGGACCCCTGGGCGTTCGTGTCCGAGCAGCAGGCCCTGATGCGCGAGCGGCGGCTCGACTATGGCGACACGCTCTTCCTGCTGCAGCCGAACGTGAAGGAGGGGGCCGGTACGCTCCGCGACTATCATGCGGCCTACTGGGTCGCGCGCGGAGCCCAGCCTTCCGTGCGCAACGTCGACGACCTGCTGCATTTCGGTCTGCTGACGGAGCCCGAGATGGAGGAGTACCGGGACGCCCTCGATTTCCTCTGGCGGACCCGCAACGAGCTGCACCTGCGCTCGGGCCGGGCCAACGACCAGATGAGCTTCGAGCTCCAGGAGGAGGTGAGCGAAGGGCTCGGCTACGGCTCGATGGCGGAGGCAGGACGGAACAGGGGAGCGAGGCGGGCTCCCGACACCGGAACGCTGCCCGACCTGCGCTTCCAGCCGGACGACCCCGACCTTCCGGTGGAGCGCTTCATGCGGGACTACTATCGCCATGCGAGGGCGATCAAGTCCTATTCCGAGCTCGTGATCGAGCAATGCATCCGACGGGTCGACCCCGACTCGGATCAGCCCGTCAAGGAGCTGCCGGTCGAAGACGGCTTCCGGATCAGTCGTGGACAGATGCAGATCCCGCACGCCGCCCACCTGCGCGAGGAGCCCATCCGGCTCCTGCGCGCGTTCGCGATCGCGCAGCGGCACCAGGTCGGTCTGTCCCGGATGGCCCAGAGGCTCGTCCGGGAGAGCCTGCATCTCTTCGACGAGAAGGTGAGGAGCTCGGATGAGGCGTCCCGGCTCTTCATGCAGATCCTCGACAGCGACACCCGCGTGACCCGGACCCTGATGCTCATGAACGACGTCGGCATGCTCGCGCGGCTGATGCCCGAGTGGGAGCACATCGTCTGTCGGTGGCAGCACGTCGTCTATCACACCTATACCGTCGACGTCCATTCGATCTTCCTGGTGGAGGAGCTGAGGCGTCTCTGGCGCGGGAAGTACGCGAGGGCGATGCCGGAGCTCAGCGATCTGATGCAGGAGGTCGAGGATCGGCCGGTGCTCTTCCTGGGCTGCCTGCTCCACGACATCGGGAAGGGGTTCGGGGGGGACCATTCGAACAAGGGCGTCGTCCGGGCGAAGCCGGCCATCGCGCGGCTCGGGCTCTCGGAGGAGCGAGCGGCGCGTGTCCTCTTCATCGTGCAGCACCATCTGCTGATGTCGCATCTCGCCCAGAGCCGCGACCTCTCCGATGCGAAGCTGATCCTCGAGCTGGCCCAGATCTGCGGGGACAGGACGAATCTGCGCAACCTCTATCTGGCCACCTTCGCCGACATCCGGGCGTCGTCGGTGGATGCCTGGACGGACTGGAAGGGACAGCTCCTCCGCGAGCTCTACGAGCGGACGGCGGAGATGCTCGAGACGGGGGCGGAGCGGGCGGATCAGGCGGTCGCGCTCATCGAGGCGCGCGTCGAACGGCGGATGGAGGCGGCTCGCGAGGAGCTGCTGCGTCTCGGGGTCGGCGCCGGGAAGATCGAGGCGCTCTTCCAGGAGTTCCCACGCCGCTACTTCGTCTCCCACACGCCCCGTCAGATCGCGCGTCACGCCCAGGTCGTCCTGCGCTTCGGCTCGGGACAGCAGGCGGCGACCGGACATCAATCGATGAAGGGGGGCTTCACCGAGTTCATCGTCTGCACCCGGGACGTACACGGCCTCTACAGTCGCGTCTCCGGCGTGTTGACCGCCTGTGGCATGAACATCCTGGGATCGCACGTGTACACGACCAAGGGCGGGCTCGCGCTCGAGGTCTACCGGACGCACACTCCGCGAGGCGGGCCGCAGGAGCGCGACATGGCCTGGCGGCAGGTCGAGCGGATGCTCGAATCCGTGCTGGCCGGCGAGATCGAGGTGGGCGAGCTCGTGAAGCGGCGGCGGCGCCCCGTCGGCGTGACGCGCCCCCCTTCGCGCAAGCCGCCGCGGGTCCTGATCTCCAACACGGAGTCGGAGTTCTACACCCTGGTGGACGTCGTGGCCGACGATCGGATCGGTCTGCTCTACGACGTGACCCGGGCGATCGGAGAGCAGGGCTTCGAGATCTACATCTCCAAGGCCGCGACGATCAAGGATCAGGTCACCGATGCCTTCTACCTGAAGGACGCCAAGGGGGGCAAGATCAAGGATCCCCAGCGCCTCGAGCGCCTTCGGGAGGCGCTTCTCGAGGCCGCGCGCGGAGAGCTCGATGGAGGCGCCATTGGCCTCTAGAGCGCAGGTCGCAGGACCGACGGCGCTGGAGTCGACCTGCGACGTCTTCCTGCATCGGCTGGCAGTCGAGGAGGGCCTCTCTCCACGGACGGTCGAGGCGTACTCGAGCGATCTCGGACATCTCCGCGCGCATCTGGCGAGTCAGGGAGTGGAGCGGATCGAGGACGTCGGTCGGGCGCATCTCGCGTCCTTTCTCGTCCATCTCGATGAGCGCGGTCTGGCGGCGAGCTCCCGGGCCAGGATGCTGGTGTCGGTGCGTCGCCTCCTGCGGGAGGCGGCGGAGGACGGCGCCGTGGCAGGGGATCTCGTCGAGATGCTCTCTCCTCCACGACGGGCCCGGACCCTGCCCCGGATCCTGAGGTCGGAGGAGACCCTGGCGTTGATCGAGGCGGCGCGCACGCCCGACGCACTGGGGCTTCGCGACGTCGCGATGCTCGAGACGCTCTATGGAGCCGGGCTTCGTGTCAGCGAGCTCGTCGGACTTCCGCTCTCGGCGCTGGACCGGCGGGCCCTGCTGATCCGGATCGTCGGAAAGGGCAGGAAGGAGAGGATCGTGCCCCTCGGCGAGGTGGCGGCCGAGGCCGTGGAGACCTATCTCGAGCGGGGCAGGCCCGCACTGCTCGGCTCGCGTCCGGATCGCCAGCACGCGCTCTTCCTCACGCGGAGGGGGAGGGCGATGACGCGTCAGAACTTCTTCGACCGGTTGCGGGGGCATGCGCGGCGGGCGGGTGTCGCCGTCGATCGCGTCTCGCCCCATGTCCTTCGTCATGCCTTCGCGACGGATCTCCTCGAGGGAGGCGCCGACCTGCGAGCGATCCAGTCGATGCTGGGTCATGCCGACCTCTCGACGACGGAGGTCTACACGCACGTCAGCCGATCCAAGCTGAGGGAGACGGTCGAGACGCGTCATCCGCGGGGGGCGGGGGTCCGCAAGTGACGACCTCGATCCGGCTGGGAGACGTGCTGCAGGCCACGACG
>CAYXLY010000047.1:0-15429 GCA_964466005.1 uncultured Spirochaetaceae bacterium
CTCGGGAATCGCGCCGCAGTTCACGGTGACGAGCCTCCGCTGCGCCCGGCGGCTGCGGTCATGCAGCGCGCGGGCGACGAGCTCCTTGCCCGTACCGCTCTCCCCGGTGATGAGGACGGTGCTCTCGGTGGCGGCCACCTTCTCCACGAGGGACAGGACACGCGCCAGACTCTCGCTCTTTCCGATGAGGCGATCGCGCGAGTGACGGGCAGCCAGCTCCCGGTGCAGGTCACGGTTCTCGCTCTTCAGGCGGCCATGCTGGATCGCCTGCTCGACGAGCCGGCGGATGATGTCGAGTCCCGCCTGCTCGAAGGGCTTCTCGAGATACCAGAAGGCCCCGGCCCGGAGCGCCTCGACCGAGTTCTCCGGCGTGTTGTACCCGGTCATGACGATGCAGGGCAGATCCGGTGCGATCTCGCGGATCTGCCGAACGAGCTCGAGGCCGTGGATGCCGGGCATCTGGATGTCGGAGAGGACGAGGTCCACGGGCTGCTCGGAGACGATCTTCAGCGCCTCGGGAGCATCGCGGGCGAGAAGGATCCGGTCTCCGCCGCGGCGGAGGATGCGCTCCATGGCGCGCCGATACAGCGCCTCGTCGTCCACGACGAGCACCGTGGCTCGCGCTCGCGCGTCAGTCTCGACAGGGACCTCGATCGTCTTCAGGGTGGACTCCGCCGGGCGGAGGGGGCGGTGGCAGTGTAGGAGAGCCCGCGCGGTCGGCCAAGCGCAGCGGGCCGACGCCCGGCGAGGCAGCTCGGATGCAGGCGGTGGGCAGTCTCTGCTTAAGGCTGGGGGCGACCCGGCGATCGGCTACGCTGCAGTGTCCCCGAGTGGCCGCAGGCCGGAGCTTCCGGTCTCGCGCCGATGAGGAGCGGCGGACCGAGTATGCGATCGGTGCGTTTCAGTCCCGGCGGTCCGGCGCAGCAGGCCCGGCCCGCGTCGGAGCCGCCCAGCTCGAGTCCGCGAACGGGCGTGATCCGCGTGGTGGTGATCGCGCCGCCGGCAGCGGCGGAGATCGGAGTCTGGCCGCCCGAGCCGGTGGACGCGCAGGAGCCGTTCGTCGATCGGAGGGCGGCCCCGATGGCGGCTCCGATGGCCGTCGAGACGACCTCGGCCCTCTCCCGACTGGGGGATCCGGTCGAGATCCTGCGGGCAGACGACCCGGCCGAGCTCGCCGAGCGACTCGAGGACGGGTCGGTGGACCTGGTTCTGATCGACCGGCGCCCCCCGGACGAGGTGGCGCGCCTGCTCGGCGTGATTCCTGCGAACGGGCCTCCATCCGTCGTCGTGGTCCCGGGTGGTCCGGCCGACCCGGACGAAGAGGCGCTGTCCGCGTTCCGGGAAGGGGCGTCGGACTGCGTCTGCTTCGGTCCGGACTTCGAGCGGGTGCTGCCCGTCGTGCTGCTCGAGCAGGTCCGGCGTGCGCGCGCCGATCGTCAGCAGGAGGCCTCGGAGCGGCATATCCGCTGGCTCGAGGATCTCTATGCCGCGATCGTGTCCGAGATGCCGGCAGGCCTCGTCGTCGTGGACCGCGACGGTGTGATCGTCGCGACCAATCCCGAGTTCGAGCGCTCGTTTCCCGCGCGTGACGCTTCAGCGGGCGAGGCGGGCGCGGCCCGGAAGGGAGAGAGGCTCTTCGTTCGGGTGCCGCCCGGTCTCAGGGAGGTCATGGAGTCTGCCGTCGGTCCCTCCCGGAGCCCCGGAGCGCGCGATCGGGCGGATGCCGCGGAGCTCGTCCGGGTCGAGGACGCCGAGAGCGGGGCCCGGGCCTTCGAGGTCCGGCGTCGGCGTCTGGACGGTGAAGGACGGATCCTGCTGCTGATCTCGGAGGTGACCGAGAGCGAGTGGCTGAGTCAGCGTCTCGACTCCCTGCGACGCGATCATCGCGAGATCATCGAGAATCTCAACAGCGCGCTCCTCGTCGTCGACCAGAGCGGTCGCATCAGCTTCGCCAACTCCGCGGCGGAGGGGATCCTGGGGGACCGGCTCGATGCGCTCGTCGGTCGCCACGTGGGCGACTGGTTCGACCCGCCCGAGCTCCGCACGGAATCCCGCTCGGCGAGCCCGATCGAGGACTGCCTCGCGACCGGGCGACGGAGTCGGGGAGCGGAGACGCTCCTGCGCCGAGCGGATGGCCACTGGATTCCCGTCGGCGTGTCCTGCTCGCCGCGGCTGGACCGATCGGGGCGACCGGTCGGGGCAGTGGCGATCTTCCAGGATCTCTCCGCGATCAAGGAGCTCGAGCTCCAGGTGCGCCAATCCGAGAAGATGGCGTCGATCGGGCAGCTCGCGGCCGGTGTGGCGCACGAGGTCAACAACCCGATGGGCTTCATCCAGGCGAATCTCCGCCAGATGGCCGAGTACCTCGGTGACCTGAGTCGCGTGCTCGACGCGACGGACCGCCTCCAGCAGGCGGTGGGCGACGGAGAGCCCGAGGCGATCCGGGCGGCGTCCCGGGATCTCGAGGCCGTCTCCGCGGAGGTCGACCTCGAGTACGTCCGGAACGACTTCGAGAAGGCCCTGCTCGAGTCGGCCGAGGGGGCGGAGCGGATCCGGCATATCGTGAAGGACCTGCGGGACTTCTCGCGTCCGGACCTGCCCGCGCGATCGCCAGCCGACGTGAACCAGGCGGTCGAGTCCACGGCGAACATCGTCTGGACGATGATGAAGCATTCCATCGAGCTCGAGAAGGATCTCGGCGTCCTCCCGGAGATCGACGCCTATCCGATGCAGCTCAAGCAGGTCTTCATGAACCTGCTCGTGAATGCGTGTCAGGCGATCGAGGCTCGGGAGGATCGGGAGCCGGGATGGGTCCGCATCGAGACCGCGGTAGAGGGGGCGGAGATCGTCGTCCGGATCCGCGACTCCGGCATCGGCATCGATGCCGAAGACCTGCCGCGCATCTTCGATCCCTTCTTCACGACCAAGCCCGTCGGCTCGGGGACCGGGCTCGGCCTGTCGACCTCCTTCGGCATCATCGAGCGCCACGGCGGCCGCATCGGGGTCGAGAGCGAGCGGGGCGAGGGGGCGACCTTCGAGGTGCGTCTGCCGATCTCCGATCCGGAAGAGTCCGACGAGCCCGATCAGTCCGAGGCTGCCGGGGCCGAGACCGCCAACGGGACCTTCCATGACTGAGCGCGGGCCGTGACGACGGGCCAGGCCCTTCTGCTGCTCGTCGACGACGAGGCCCGGATCCTCTCGGCACTCCAGAGGACGTTGCGCAGGGAGGGGCATGCCATCGCGACGGCCGAGACCGCAGCCGAGGCCCTCGCCGTCCTCGAGGATCGGGATGTCGCGCTGGTCCTGTCCGACTACAAGATGCCCGGCGCGAGCGGGGCGGAGCTGCTGGCGACCGTCCGGAGACGCTCTCCTGGGACACGTCG
Source organism: uncultured Spirochaetaceae bacterium (assembly GCA_964466005.1). Lineage (GTDB taxonomy): Bacteria > Myxococcota_A > UBA9160 > UBA9160 > UBA4427 > UBA4427. The sequence goes on from CAYXLY010000047.1 coordinate 3,384, forward strand.
GGTTCTGCTGAGCGGCTGGTCTCGCGAGATCCCCGAAGAGGAGCTCGCCGCGGCCGCGCCTCACGCGGTCCACGCCAAGCCCTGGGACGACGAGGGTCTGAGGGCTTCGATCCGCGAGCTCCTGCGAGAGGCCTCCTGAAGATCGCTCGAGCGGGAGCCTGCCGCGGCTCCGAGCCGCGGCGTCGGAGAGCCTGGGCTCTCAGGAGAAGTCGTCCCGGGGCAGACGGGAGAGATACTCGAGGTCGACCGTCTGCGTGTTCTTGGCGCCGACCCGCAGGATCCGAAAGCGTCGGGAGCGGCCCCGCATGTAGTAGATGCGTCCCTTGCCCGCGAAGCCGAGCTCGAAGACCTGGACGTGGTCGGGAAGGCCGCCGACCTTGCGACGGACGGCGACGTTCTCGGCATCGTCCGCGAGTCGCTTCACGCTCTCCTCGGCCTTGAGCCGGAGCGACTCGTCTCCGAGGCCGGCGATGTCCTCGATGGCCCGGTCGTCCACCTCGATCGTCTTGTAGAGGGTGCGGAAGCGGCGGGCGAGCTGGTCGGCCAGGCGGGTCCGTCCGCGTGGGGAGGGCGTGCCACTGCTTCGGGTCGCCTTCTTCAGGCTCTGCTCGAGCCGGCCGATCTCCTCGGTCTTGTTGTCGAGGTCGGAGGTCGCCTCCTCGAGCAGGTCCTCCAGGGCACGCACCTCCTCGGCGAGGTCGACCGCCCGGTCTGCCCGGCTCCGCAGGGCCTCCTCGCGAGCGGCGAGCTCGCTCAGGCTCTGCTGGAGGCGCTCGCGCTCGGTCTGAAGCCCCTGGATCTCCTCGCTGTACTCCCGCTCCATCGGCTCGATCTCGGAGAGCCGGGAGCGCATGCCGTTCAGCTCCGACTCGATCTCGGAGGCCCGGCGCGCGGCAGCCTCGCGACTCGCGAACGCCTCGGCGAGACGCTCGGACTCCCGATGGTTCACACGGCGGTGCGAGCGGTAGACGACGACGAGCAGGAGGCTCGCATAGCTGATCAGGATCATGTTCGAGATCAGCGCGTTATGCGGCAGCGTCGCGTTCACCTGGGCGCGAGCCGGCAGGTAGTCCATCCACTCCGCCAGCAGGTCCGTCGCGGCGAGCCCTTCGGGCGCAACGGGCTCGCCGTAGCCGTCCACGTAGAGCCAGGTGACTCCGTCCTGGGCCAGGACCAGGGTCGTGACGCGCAGCCCGCCCCAGCGGACCCACGCCGAGTCCCGGACCGCCGCCTCGACGCGCTGCTCGATCTGCTGGCTGATCGGACGATCGAAGTGGGTGACGGTGATGGCTCGCTCGACCCGCTTCTGGAAGAGCGCCTGCAGGCGGGTCTCGGCGATCTGCACGGTGGCCAGGTAGGCGAAGAGCAGGATGAAGAGCCCCACGTACATCACGTAGAAAGCCGAGAGACGATCCGTGGAGGATCGAGTCGGGGGACCCGAAGCGCCCGCGTCCTGCTCGACCGGGCCTGCGGTGGTGGCAGACATTCCGGGGATTGTACCGCCGCTCGGGAGGTTTGCCGATCGGAGTCGAGCAGCGGGATGGGCGCCTCGCTAAGCTCGCCGCATGCGCGTGGTGGACCTCGATCGGGACATGAGCGACGTGATCCCGACTGGCATGTCTCCGGACAGCGAGTTTCTCTTCGACCGGATGACCGAGGCGACCCTGGACGCGACCTGCGCCGACCGGGGACGCCGCGTGCTCGACGTGGCGAGCGGCTTCGGACAGGACTCGATCGCCCTCGCGCGAAGGGGAGCGAGGGTGATCGGCGCTGAGCCCTCGCTTCGAATGACGGCGATGGCCCGGCAGATCGAGGCCGAGAGCCGGCGGTCGACGGGACCGGTCCCGCTCTGGGTCGGCGCCTGGGCGGATGCCCTGCCGTTCGCGGATGCCAGCTTCGACGCCGTCTTCTGCAAGGGAGCGATGGATCATCTCGACGACCCGGAGGCCGCGATCCGCGAGATGGCGCGGGTGGTGCGATCCGACGGTCGAGTGGTGCTCGCGATCGCGAACTTCGACTCGCTCTCGTGTCGCGTGACGCGAGCGATCGACACGTTCCGGGAGGACTGGACGGATCGGGGCCCCCTGCGCGGTCGTCGGGGATACGACACGCCCAGTGACCACTTCACGCGCTACGACCTCGCGCTGATGCGGGAGCAGGCCTCCCGGTTCCTCGTGATCGAACGCGTGCTCGGTCTCTCGATCGGCTGGGGGCTTCCGGGCTGGGCTCGCCTCGTCTCGCACCTGCCTCGCCCCTTCGCCTCGAGACTCCTCGGCCTGCTCGACGCGTGGGCGCGTCAGTGCCCGACGCTGGCGGACGTGATCGTGCTCGTCGGTCGCCCCCGTCCCGCCTCCGACACGACCTCCTCATAGACGGCAGCCGTCGCCGCCGCGACCCTGGGCCAGGACAGGGACTGGAGGACCCGCTCCCGTCCGCGCTTCGCCATCTGGCTGCGGGTCTCCCGATGCCGGAGCAGCTCGAGCACGCCGCGGGCCAGCGCGGTGGGGTCGTCGCGCTCGACCGAGAGTCCGCCGCCGGTCAGGTCCAGGACCTCGGGCAGGGCGCCCGCGCGGGTCGCGACGACGGGAGTGCCGCAGGCCATGGCTTCGACCGCGGGCAGTCCGAAGCCCTCGTAGCGGGAGGGCACGACGACCAGGGTCGCCCGTCGATAGAGACGGACGAGGCTCTGCGCGTCGACCCGGCCGGTCAGCGAGAGGCGATCGGCGACTCCGGCTGCGCGCGCCCACTCGAGGACCTGGTTGTCGGGACTGTCGTCATCGACCAACGTGAGCCGGACGTGCGGAGGCAGGCCGGCCATCGCCTGGATCAGGGTCTTGATGCCCTTGTTGGGATCGGTCGAGCGACCGACGCAGAGCAGCTCGGCCTCGCTCTTCTCCACCTCGGGGTCCGGGCTGAAGAGATCCGTATCGAGACCATTGCGCACGTTGCGGAGGCGCTCGGGCCGGACGCCGAAGTCGCGCACGATCTGTCGGGCGCTCACCTCCGAGGACGTGAAGACGCGATCGAGTCGACGGGCGACGAAGGCCTGCATTCCGATCGGGTAGAACTTCATGGTTCCGATCGCATCCTTCAGGCTCTCGTCCCGCACGAAGGAGGCCCGGCGGTCGACGGTCAGGGGATGGTGCACGGTGGTCACCACGGGCAGCCCCAGGGCCTTGAGCCCGAGCAGCCCGTATCCGAGACATTGCACGTCGTGGACGATGTCGTAGCGATCTCCCGCGCGCAGTCGGCGGACCAGGCTCGTCCAGGCGCGGACGCTGAAGGCGAAGGGCTCGGGAAGGAAGCCGATGCGACTCGCGGCGAGCTCGTAGAAGTCGAGAGGCCGGAGGATCCGGAGCGGATCTTCGCGCGGCACGATCCGGTCGGTCTGCTCGAGAACCCACTTGGCCCAGAACTGCTCGTTCGGGAGAGGCTCGACCCGGGCCCAGGGCATCGGGTCCGGATGGGGGGGGCCGACCAGCACGTCGACCTCGTGGCCGAGCCGGGCCATCTCTCTCGCGAGGAACCACAGATAGATCCCCTGACCGCCGGAATTCATGTTGCCTCGATAGGCGACGAAGGCGATGCGGAGGGGGCGCCCCATCTCAGGCTGCGAGGCTCGCCCGGGCAGGCGGGCGCGGGGCGGCGCGACGGCTCTCGTTCTTCCGACCGTAGAGGATGATGCTCTTCGGGCAGACGTGGTTCAGCAGGCCCTCGAGCCGATCCATCCAGCGAGAGGCCGTCGCCCGGATCAGGAAGTCCCGGTAGGCGCGGACGAGCCGGCTCTGGTCGGCGTCCGGCAGGTGCATCACCGACCGCAGGACCCAATAGGGCGTGTGGAATCCATGGGCGAATCCGCAGCCCAGCGTGTCGAAGCCGGCCGCGGCGAGCCCTTCGGCCAGCTCGCGCGGCCGGAAGATCCGGATATGGCCACCGGGGCTCTCGAAATACTCGTCCCCGAGACGGAGATAGAGATGCTCGCTCGTGGCGGTGGGGATCGTGACGGCGATTCGTGCGCCGGGTCTCGCGACCCGCGCGAGCTCCCTGATCGCGCCGCGATAGTCATGGACGTGCTCCATCACCTCCGAGCAGATGATGCGATCGAAGCTCTCGTCGGCGAAGGGAAGATGGAACGCGTCCCCCTGGAGCATGGCCCCCATGCGACCCGACTCGGCGGCTCGCTCGCGGAGATTCTTCGCCGGTCCGCGCATCGCGTCGAGATCGAGATCGAGGCCGACGACCGTCGCGCCGCGGGCGACGCTTCCGAAGCAATGCCTGCCCTCTCCGCAGCCCGCGTCGAGGAGGCGATGTCCCGGGCGGACGTCAAGCCGATCGAGGTCGACGGTGAGAAGCATTCTTCACCTCCTGGAAGACTTCGACGAGCTGGGCGGCGGCCTGGTCCCACTGGAAGATGCGTTCGACCCGGGCCCGCGCCGCGCTCCCCATCCGCGCGGTGAGATCCGGATCCTTCAGGATCTCCCACATCGCGTCGGCCATCGCTCGCGCGCTTCGCTGGGGGACGAGCCGACCCGCATGTCCGTCGGTCCCGACCACCTCGGGAAGGGCGCCCGCCGCATTCGCGATGACGGCGAGGCCGCAGGCCATCGCCTCACTGGCCGGGAACCCGAAGCCCTCGAAGAAGGAGGGGACGATCGCGACCTTCGCGGTGGAGTACTGCTCGACGAGCTCGGTCACCGTGAGCATGCGATCGACGATCTGCACGCGCCCCTCCAGTCCGTACTCGCGAACGAGGCGTGGGACCAGTCCGTGTGCCGGAATGCGTCCGTCCACGATCTTGAGCGTCACGTGCTCGGGGAGCATCGAGAACGCTTCGAGCATCGTGCCGATGCCCTTCTTGCGATCCTCGGTGCGTCCGACGAAGAGGAGGTCCGTGTCCTTCTCGATTCCGGGAACGGGACGGAAGAGCTCCGTGTCCGTGCCGTTGTAGACGACCGGAATCTTCTTCCGGGGGATCTCGAAGTAACGCTCGATCTCCACGCGGGACGCCTCGGAGACCGTGACGATCTTCGACAGTCGCGGCGCCACCGTCTGCTGCATGAAGAGCGGAAAGTACAGGGTCCGCATGATTCGTTTCTTGAGGGAGGGGTCGATCGTGAAGTCGGCGATCCGATCGATGTGGAGCGGGTGATGGATCACCGAGACGACGGGCACGCCCATCGCCTGGATGGCGAGCAGTCCCCAGGAGAGGCTCTGGTTGTCGAAGACGACGTCGAAGCGATGTCGACGCTGAATCTCTCCCCAGCGCCGCATCAGGCGCAGGCCGAAGGTCTGCATCTCCGGAAAGACGCCGAAGCGCGAGACGCCGAGCTCCCAGAGGGAGAGCGGCTTCAGGAGCGAGAAGGGGGCGGCCGGATCGAAGCCCTCCCACATCGGTCTTCCGAAGCTGTTGTCGTTCGGAATGCGATGAAGGGGGATGCCGTCCTCGAGCTCGGGAAAGGGCGGTCCCGCGAAGACGTGCACGTCGTGGCCCGCCCGCTTCCACTCGCGGGCCAGATAGGCGGCGTAGATGCCCTGCCCGCCGCAGAACATGTTGCCCCGATAGGTGAGTAGCGCGATGCGCAAGACCCGGCTCCCCGTCGGCTCAGGCCGCGTCCTCTGTGGATCGCGTCCTCTCCGCGGGCGCGCTCGAGGACGGGGCGCCCGACCCCGGTTCGGCGAGAGAGCCGGAGGGGGACGGGGGGGGAGAGCCGGACGAGAACGAGGAAGATGATTCCTGGTCCGTCGAGAGGATCTCGGGAGCCGCGTCGGCCTCCACCTGGATGGTCGCGATCGTGTAGCCGACCCAGGCGACGAGACCGAGCGCGAAGAGCGTGAGGATGGCCACCGGAAGGGCGAGGGCCCAATAGCTTCCGTTCAGGATCCCGATCACGAAGAGCAGCGCGGCGACACCGGCGGCCCCGAAGATCGCCCATCCCTGGGCGCGAGAGGCTTCGTTCATCATGTCCTCGTCGGTTCCGAGCAGTCCGACTCGCGAGCCAGCCGGCCCTCCGCCGAGCGCCCCGGCGCGCGGGCCAGGGCGTCTGCGGGGTCGGCTGGTCGGGACGTTCGGCTCTTTCGATGGCTGCGTCGCGGGCGACGATCAGCCGGGGCTCGATGAGGAGGCCGCGAGGCCTCCCCTGCGGCCGCAGTATCGTGGATTCCTCTTGTCTGTCAAGCAGTTGCCTTCGGCCCGGCCGCCGTCGCGCGGGCGCTCTCCCGGCTGCGCAGTGGGAGGTGCACGGCCGGCCGGGCGACCTATCCTCTCGCCGATGTGGATGATCGGCGTCATGTCGGGGACCTCCGCCGACGCGGTCGACGTGGCCGTCGTCGAGTGGCCGGACTCGGCCGAGGCCCGTCCCTTCGAGCTGCTCGCCTATCGCGAGTTTCCCCATCCCGCGACCCTCCAGCACGAGATCCATCGACTCGCAGCGGGCGAGCTGCCTGCGAGGGAGATCCTGGCGGAGCTCGTGCGGCTCGATCGGGTGATCGCCGACGTCTCGGCGGACGCCGTGCTCGCGCTGCTCGAGGAGTCCGGAATCGACCCTGGCCGCATTGCCGGTGTGGCCTCGCACGGACAGACCATCGCGCATCATCCGGAGCATGGCGGCAGCCTCCAGATCGGCTGTCCCGCTCGACTCGCGGAGAGGATCGGGAGGCCGGTCATCGCGGACTTCCGACGACGGGACCTGGCGATGGGGGGAGAGGGAGCGCCGCTGGCTCCCTTCTTCCACCACGCCGTCTTCTGCGATCCGCTCGAGGCTCGCGGCGTGCTCAACCTCGGCGGCATCGCGAATCTCACCTGGCTGCCGGCGGGCGCCAAGCCGGACGCGGTGATGGCCTTCGACGTGGGGCCGGCGAATGCCCTCGTGGATGCGGTCGTCTCGCTCGAGACCGAAGGCCGGGAGCGCTTCGATCGCGACGGCGCCCGAGCCCGCGCGGGAACGCCGGACGCCGACTGGCTCGATCGATTGCTCGACGATCCCTATCTCGCGCGTCGGCCGCCGAAGTCGACGGGACGCGAGCGGTATGGCCTCGCGGAGGCCCGGACGTTGCTCGACCGGGCTCGACGCGAGGGGCTCGCTCTCGACGATCTGGTGGCGACGCTGGTCGCGTTCTCGACGGAGGCCGTCGCGCGAGCATGGCGCGGGCTTCGCGCGGAGGAGGGCGCCGGCGCCTCCGGAGGGCGTCTGCTGGTCGGGGGGGGCGGTGCACGCAACCCCGCCTTGCTCGATGCTCTGACCCGGGCCCTCGACGACGTGATCGTGGAGCCGATGGATCGGGCCGGCGTTCCGGCGGATGCCGCCGAGGCGATGGCCTTCTCGCTGATGGGGCGGAACCAGCTGCTCGGAGTTCCGAATCAGCTCCCGCAATGCACGGGAGTCTCGGCCGCCCGGGTCCTGGGCGTCCTCCACCCGGCGCCGGGCGCGCCTCTGCCGCGCGGACGATCGACCCCAGCGCCCCGTTGAGCCCCGGTCGCCGGGTCGCAGTCGCAAGAGCGCCTGGCTAGACCTTGATCGTCAGGCCGTCGTCGGCGGTCTCGATCTCGATCTGTCCCCGCTCCCGGGACATCTCCTCTCCGAGATGGGTCAGGATCAGCCGACCGCAGTCGAGGTCGTCGCGATGCTCGCGCAGCTCCTCGAGGCTCAGATGGAAGTCGAGGGCGGCGTCGTGCTGCGTGCACTCGCAGATGAAGAGATCGCTGCCGGCGATGCGCTCGGGCAGGGCCTCGAACCAGCCGGTATCCCCCGAATAGCTGATGCACTCGCGACCCAGCTGGACGCGATAGCCCTGAGGATGGGACTCGGGCTGGTGCTCGGTGGCGAAGGCGCGGATCTCCGCCGGGCCCGCCCGCAGGGTCTGCTCGGCATGGATCTCACGAAAGCGGATCGGGAAGCTCCACTCCCGATCCTCGAGGTGATGGCCCATGGCTCGCGCGAGCGCGTGCACCCGCGCCTCGATGTCGGGCGGGCCGACGATCTCGAGCGGGTGCCGACGCGCGTCGGTGTAGAGCGCCGCATAGAGGAAGGATGGAATGCCTCCGAAATGATCGCCGTGGAAGTGGGAGACGAGGATGGCATCGACCTCGTCGCGAGGGATCTCGAGCTGCGCGAGGCCCGTATTGGTGGTCGCACCGCAATCGAGGAGCATGGCGCCCCGCTCGCCGCGGGCGAAGACCGCGGACTGACGCCGACCGCCGGCGCCGAATGCGTCACTCGTGCCGATGAAGACGAGCTCGCTCACGATGGACTCCCCGCTGCAGGATCGGAGCAGGCGTGGAAGCGTCCGCCTGCGAAGACGCCGGATCGGGCCTCGAGGCCCGGCGGGACCCGCTCGGCCTCCCACACGACGGCCCTTTCGAGGCGTGCTCCCTCGCCCAGCGCGGCTCCGCGGCCGAGAATCACGTCCTGCTGTTCGCCCGCGAGATCCACCTCTCCGCTCCACCGATCGGCCGCGCCACCCAGGGAGGGTAGTCCCGGCGGATGGAGATTCACGTGGAGGTATTCCGCGGGAGTCCCGACGGGCTCCCAGGTCGATCCCGACGGATCGAGAATCTCGCCTCCCACGGCGGCCCCCCGCTCGAGGATCGCGGGCACGAGCCAGTCCCGCAGATCCTCGAAGACCAGCTGGCTCGGCCAATGCGCGAGGATCTCGCGCGAGAAGATCCGCAGCCCCGTGAAGAGGCCGGCCGCGCGCTCCTCGCGGCCGGGCAGCGGCGCGCCGAGGCGGGCCACGCGCCCCTTCTCATCGAGGCCGATCGAGCCGAAACGACTCGTTCGCTCGTCCTCGCGGAGCACGAGCGTCGCGTCCCGACCGCTCGCGCGATGCCGGGCGACGACGCCTCCCAGGTCGAGGTCGAGCAGCATGTCGCCCGCGAGCACGACGCAGAGCTCGGTCTCGCGCAGGAAAGACGCCGCTCGCCGGATGCCGCCGCCCGTCCCCAGTGGCGTCGCTTCCTCGGACCACTCGATCCGGAGCGACTCGGGGCAATCCCGTTCGACGGCCTCGCGCACGGTCTCCGGCCGGTGATGAAGATTGATCATCACCTCTTCCACCCCGTGCCGGGCCAGGTACGAGAGCAGCAGGCTGATCACGGGGCGGCCCCGGACCGGCAGGGCCGGCTTGGCGCAGAGGTCGCTCAACGGACGCATGCGGGTCCCGAGGCCGGCGGCCAGGATCATCGCCCTCACGCTGCGATCCCCTCGTCTGCGAGGCGTTCTCGACTCATCGACCCGGCCCCCGGATGGCCCCATCGGCGGACCGGGCCGTCCGGGTCAGTGTCTGGATCACAGAAGTCAGATTCCGGAGCTCGGGCAGCGAGGTCTGGAGACGGCCGGCGGCGCGCTCGATGAGCTCGAGCCCGCGTGGGATCTCGGACCAGCGACGGGAATCCCCCTCCTCGAGGCGGGCGTGGACGACATGGGAGACGTCCTTGCAGACCCGGAGAAGCGCGAGCAGGTCGAAGCGCAGCGACGCCTCCTCGAGAGAGGGCCGATCGGGCAGCTGCGGCACGATCTCGTGGAAGAGCCCCTCGATCAGCCTCTCCGGGAGGTCCACCTGCAGATCCGAGAGAAGACAGACCAGGTCGTACTCCGGCGGGGCGAGAAAGGCCCCCTGCACGTCGATCATGACCAGCCGCTCCCCGCTCGTCGGCAGCGAGACCCGATGGAGGTTCTCGGCCTTGAAGTCACGGTGGGCCAGGCGGCGTGGGGCGGCTCCCAGGATCTCCGCGACTCGCCGGAAGCCCTTCTCGATCGCCTTGCGTTCGCTGGGGCGGGGGGCCCGGCCGAGCAATCCGGGCAGGCCCCAGTGGATCCACTTCCAGGCCTTGGTGATCACCAGAGCCTCGTCGAAGACGCGGCCGAAGGCGGGAATCGTATCGGGGGCGGCCTCGAGCGCCTGGAGCCGCGGGACGAGGCTGCAGGCCTCGCGGTAGAGCCCCTCGCGCTCGACCTCCCGGGCGTGCGAGAGCTTTCGATCGCCGACGTCCTCGAGCAGATCGATCCCGAGCGTGGCGTCGTGGAAGTAGGAGCAGGGCACCGGAAGGCCGGCATCCTCGAGAAAGCCCCTCAGCGGCTCGAGCGGCGGCTCGGGGAGCCAGACCGGCATGGGCTCCGTCGCAGAGGCGGAGGCCGGAGCAGCCTCTTCCGGCGAGACGGCCCGCGACCCGAGCGCTCCGCGTCCGCTGAGGGGAGCGGGCTCGAGACGCGCGATCACGCTGGCCGGAGCCTCGGGCGCGGCGAGTCGGACGCGATAGAAGCGCCGCTGCCCGAGACCCGCGGGCACGACCTCGATTCGCTGGGGCGCGGTCTGCCAACGCACGCGGACGAGTCGGGTCAGGACGTCGTGGTCCGTCTGCCGGATCGAGCCCGCCTCTCGCGACGTCGGGCCCGACCCCAGGGTCTCATGCGAAGTGCTCATACGAAGATCTCATGCGAAGGACTCGGGTGGAAGCTCGTGAGACGAGAACGGGAAGAGAGCTCATGCAGAGCGCTCATGCAAAGAAATAATGGCAGGCCGCCACCGCGCCGAGGAAGCCCGCCAGGTCCCCGGCCAGGCAGGCGAAGAGCGCATGCCGACCGTCGACGACGCCGGCGGCGCCGAGGTAGACGGCGAGCACGTAGAAGGTCGTCTCCGTGGAGCCCATCAGCGTGCTCGTGAGCATCCCGATGAACGAGTCCGGACCGTGGGTCGTCAGGATCTCGCTCATCACGCCGAAGGCGCCGCTGGCCGAGAGCGGCCTGAGAAGGGCCATGGGCAGGACCTCGGCGGGCACCCCGATGCGGCTCGTCCACGGATCGAGGCCCCCGACCAGGAAATCGAGGGCGCCCGAGGCGCGGAACATGGCGACGGCGACCAGGATCGCGACCAGGTAGGGGACGATTCGTACGGCCACGTCCAGCGCCTCTCGCCCCCCGGCGATCATGGCGTCATAGACCTTCACCCTGCGCGCGAGCCCCGTCACGAGGACCGCGAGGAGCAGCCCGGGCAGCGTCCAGACCTGAAGCACCTCTCGCAGGGCGAGCCCGAGCCCTTCGCTCGAGAGCGTGGCGCCGAAGTCGCGCGCGACGGCGAAGAGAAAGAGGCCGACCACGGCCAGCACCAGGAGACGGCGAAAGATCGACGCGGCTCGGCTCTCGACGGCCAAGGCTGCCTCCTCCGCGGCGGGAAGCGGAGGGGCTTCGACGGGAGGACCGGGCGCATCGCTCTGCAGAGGAGCCGTCGACGCCGGCCGAAGCGCCGGCCGATGCGCGAAGAAGGGCAGGCGTCCGAGCAGGTAGTAGGCGAGCACGGCCGCCAGGGTCGAGCAGGTCGTCGCGAAGAGGGTCGGCATCCAGATCGCCCACGGATCCGCGGAGTTCGCCGCGGCGCGCACGCCGATCGTGCCGAGCGGCGGCAGCAGGGTAATCGCGGAGCTGTTGATCGCCAGGAAGAGGACCATGGCGTCGGAGGCGGATCCCGATCGCCGGTTCAGCTCGGAGAGCTCGGACATGGCCTTCAGTCCAAAGGGGGTCGCCGCGTTGCCCATGCCGAGGACGTTCGAAGCCATGTTCATGATCATGGCCCCCATGGCCGGGTGATCGGCCGGGATCTCGGGGAACAGTCGGCGGGTCAGAGGGGTCAGGACCCGGGCGATGCCGTCCCGCAGCCCGGCGTCGAAGGCGATGCGCATCAGCCCGAGGAAGAAGACCATGACGCCGACCAGCCCGATCACCAGCTGCACGGCGGACTGGGCGCTCTCGAAGAGCGCGTCGGCCACGGCCTTGGGATCGCCCCACACGGACGCCCAGACGATCGCCGTCAGCGCGAGGAAGAGCCAGATGGCGTTGAGCAACGGACCCCCCGATCCCGAATCGTGCCGCCACGCCCCCCTGCGCGCGCGCGATTGCTCCCCCGCAGGCTCCCGGATAAGCTGGCGATCGTCAAGCGTGCCCCCATTCCCCCCGATGCATGCCATCGGGCCGGCGCTCCGCTCGGGGCGCGCGACCCGAGCCCGAGCGCGCCCGGACGCGACGCCTGCACGGCGAACGAGCACCGCAGTCGGTCC
>CAYXLY010000048.1:0-1390 GCA_964466005.1 uncultured Spirochaetaceae bacterium
ACGATCTTCCTCGACGAGATCGGGGAGATGGGACCGTCGCTGCAGGCGAAGCTCCTTCAGGTCCTTCAGGACTCCGAGTTCACGCGACTCGGGGGAAACCGGGAGGTCCGGGTGGATGTGCGGGTCGTCTGTGCGACCCACCGATCGCTCGTGGACATGGTCGCAGACGGGACGTTCCGGGAGGATCTCTTCTTCCGTCTGAACGTGGTGGCGATCGAGGTCCCTCCGCTCCGGGAGCGGCGCGAGGAGGTTCCGTTGCTCGTCGAGACCTTCCTCTCGCGCTACGGGTCCGTCTATGCGCGACCCCGCCGCGGCCTCTCCCCGCGCCTGATCGAGGCGATGCAGCGCTACGATTTTCCGGGCAACGTGCGGGAGCTCGAGAACATGATCAAGCGGATCGTGGTGCTCGAGGCGGAGGACGGCGTGCTCGCCGAGCTGACCCGCCCGCGTCAGACCCGGAGCGAGCGACGCTCGGAGCTCGAGGCCCTGCTGAGCGAGATGGAGGAGACGGCCGGGGAGCTTCCGCTGCGCGAGGTCGGCCGGCGTTTCGCCCTCGAGGTCGAGCGCGAGGCCATCGAACGCATGCTGGATCTCACGGGCTGGAATCGCAAGCAGGCCGCGGAGCGCCTCGGGATCAGCTACAAGACGCTTCTCCAGAAGATCCGGGACTGCGAGGTCGAGGTCGTTCGCTGAGCGGGCTCGGGAGCGCGGACGCGGCGGCTCGCGGATCCGTTCGGTCGTCGCGTCCCGCGCAGAGACGGGCTCGGTCCGTCCCGGTCGGAGGAATCAGACCGGCGAGCGGGCCGGACTCCCGCGCGATTCCTCGAGGGTCCGCTCCAGGAACGCAGCCATCCGGCGAGCGAGCGCGTCGCGAACGAAATCCTTCTCGACCCAGAGACGTCCGGCCCTGGCGCGGTCCGCCGCTTCGGCAGGATTCTCCATGACCGACTCGATCGCGGCCACCATCTGATCGGTGTTCTCCGGATCGATCACGAGGGCTCCTCCGGCCTCTGTCATCATCTTCCGGATCTCGCCTCGGGCCGCCAGGATGACGGGTCGTTCCTGGGCGAGAAACTCGAAGATCTTCGACGGGATCACGGTCTCGAAGACCGGAAGATCACGCAGGGTGACCAGCAGCAGGTCGATCGACGCGATCCAGTCGGGCATCGCTTCCCGGGGCTGGAGCCCCAGCATCTGCACGTTCTCGAGCCCGCGATCCGCGATCTCGCGCTCGAGCTTCTCGCGATCCGCTCCATCCCCGATCAGCACGAAACGGAGCCGGTCGTGATCTCTCATCCGCTCGGCGACGTCGATCAGCAGAGTGAGGCCGTGGGCGAGGCCGAGCGTGCCGACATAGGCCACGGTGAAGCGGTCGCCGAGTCCATGGGCC
>CAYXLY010000048.1:1400-15299 GCA_964466005.1 uncultured Spirochaetaceae bacterium
GCGAGGAGCGCCTCGTTCCGGGGACGCGGATGGAAGACCGCCGGGTCGATGCCGTTGTAGATCAGCTCGATCCGGCGAGGGTCGACGCCGCGCTCGACGACGTGATCGCGGAAGGTGCGGGTGTTGACGACGACGCCGGACGCGCTGCGGTAGAGCCAGCGTTCGAGGCGTTCGAGCGCACGCAGGACGGGACCTTCGTGGAGCTGGCCGAGCTCGACGATCGATTTCGGCCAGAGGTCGCGCACCTCCAGCACGAAGGGACGCCGCTTCATCTTCGCGATCAGGGCGCCTGCCACGCCCACGAAGAACTGCGGACTGGTCGCCACGACGAGATCGGGCCGCTCGGCCCGTCTGGAGGCGAGGATCGCGGTGGCTGCGAAGAGCAGGTAGTTCGCCACCCGACGGAGGAAGCCGGAGTTCGGCGTCAGATACATCCAGGTCCGGATCACCCGAATGCCGTCGATCTGCTCCTCCTGGATCCAACGATTCTCGTAGCCCTCGAAGATGCGACCCCGGGGATGGTTGGGGACGCCGGTCACGACGGTGACGTCGTGACCGTCCGCGACCCAGCGGCGGCAATGCTCGTGGGTCCGGTTGGCGGGCGCGTTCACCTCGGGCGGAAAGTAGTGGGAGACGAAGAGAATCTTCATGGCCAGGGCTACCGATCACTCCAGGGCTTCGATCCGGGACGAGGCCGCTTCGGGGCGCGATCCTTCCGGGACGTCATCCTTGGACGTCATCCTTGGACGTCATTCCGGTACGTCATTCCGGTACGTCATTCCGGTACGTCATTCCGGTACGTCATTCCGGTACATAGTCGGAGAGCAGGGGAGTCACGTTCCCCGCGAACTCGCGAAACGTGGCCTCGGCCGACTCGACGTCTCCGCGGACGATCGGCACGGTGAAGCGCACGAGGGAGCCGTCGGTCCGCCCGTATCGGGCACGGTCCAGGAACATGTAGAGGATCTTCTCGTGGCCCCGGGCGATCACCCGCCCGCGAGAGTGGTACCAGAAGTAGACCAGCGACCGATGGTTGCCCTTCGCGATGATGAAGCGCTTCGCCTCGCCGCCGGGGCCGACCTCGACCGGAACGATGTCGGAGTCGATCACGTCCCAGCCACTGCCCGGCAGACAATGCTCGGGCGGATGGATCGCCGTCGACTTCCCGGTGGCGCCGTCCCGCGTCTGGCGCTCGTGGTAGCCGACGTAGAGATGGACCCCGCGGTCCCGGGAGGGGCCGACGAACACGCAGGAGAGATAGTCGGAGACGACCAGGCGCCGGATGATGCCGTCCTCGAGCGTCTCCCGCTCGCTGCATCGCCAGCCGCCGATCTCGTCGGGGAACTCCGCGAAATGCTCCCGGTCGGGGATCACGTCCTCGCTGGCCATGAAGAAGTAGACGTACGCGTTCAGACCCAGGACGAGGAGCGCGGCTACGAGCTTCGTCATCGTTCCTCCGCCGGCTGGAGCGATGACCCGAGGCGCTTCTCCCAGATCCAGTCCAGGAATCGACCTTCGCCCATGAGCACGAGGAATGCCAGCCCGAAGGTGATGATGCCCTGGAAGTCGTGGATCACGCCGGTCGCGACCTCCTCACCGAAGAGATGGGCGAGATAGCCGGTGAGTCCGACGCGGAAGGAGTTCACGAGGATCGCGATCGGGATGGTCGAGGCGACCAGCAGGATCTGCATCCAGAGGACGCCGCGCTTGAAGAAGTGGGCGAAGACGACACCGAGCGTGATGAGGGCCATCAGGCTCCGGAGGCCGCTGCAGGCGTCCGCCACGAAGAGCTGCGTGTGCGCCAGGTGGATGATGTTGCCCTCGACCAGCGCCGGGATACCCAGCTCCTGCAGACTCAGGACGGCGCTCTTGGCGGCGATCAGCTGGAGTGGGAACGCGATGGTGTTCACCAGCGACTGCGGGAGGGGAACCATCAGGAAGAGGAAGAAGAGGGGAAACGCGAGGATCTTGAAGACCTCCCGTCCGAGCAGCAGGAGCACCAGGCCGATCAGGGTGAAGACGAAGCCGCTGCGCATCGTCGTGAGCTCGCTCCCGAGCCGGCCGACGGAGAGCGAGAGCAGTCCGATGAAGAGGGGGAGCAGTCCGAGCCAGCTGCCGCGGATGGGAGCCTCTTCGAGATCCCAGCGTCGTTCGTAGGCGAACCAGAGGGCCAGCGGCGCCACGATGAAGCCGTGCTGGTAGTCCTCGACCACGCGCCAGTGGTAGACCATCGCGCGGAGGACCGGGAGGTAGATCGCGACGAGCAGCGCGATCGCTGCGCAGCTCCCCAGGATCAGCAGACGGCGGTCGGGCTCGTCCGAATGCGTGGGTCCGCTCGGAGCGGACGGAAGGCTCGGCGATTCGGCCATCTATCGACTTCCCAGATCTCGCTCGAGGATCTCGACGATCCGTACGGCGGCGCGTCCATCCCACAGAGCAGGTCTCCGGCTCCTGGATGGCGAGGACGCCCGAGCGGCCTCGATGGCCGCCTCGATCGCCGTAGGCTCCGTTCCCACGATGGTATTCGTACCTTCGGTCACCGTCACGGGCCTCTCCGTGCTTTCTCGCAGGGTGAGGCAGGGGACGCCGAGCGCGGTGGTCTCCTCCTGGATTCCTCCCGAATCCGTCAGGACCATCCGGGCGTCGGTGAGAAGACGGAGGAACTCGAGGTAGCCGAGCGGCTCCGTCATCTGGAGTACCGGAGATCTTCCGTCGAGATGTTGCTCGATCGCCTTTGCCGTCCGGGGATGAACGGGAAAGACCACCGGAAGGCGTTCGTGCAGCCGCTCGAGCACCGCGAAGAGGCGTGCGAGCGACTCGGGCGAGTCCACGTTGCTGGGACGGTGGAGCGTGAGCACGGCATAGCCCTGCCGCTCGAGGCCGAGCCGCTCGAGGGTGTCGAGCTCGAGCGCCCGCTCCCGATGGGCGAGCAGGGTGTCGATCATGACGTTGCCGACGAAATGCACACGCTCCGGATCCACGCCCTCCCGCAGCAGGTTCGCCCCGGCCTCGGCCTCGGTCGTGAAGAGCCAGTGGGAGACGGCGTCGGTCAGGACGCGGTTGAGCTCCTCGGGCATGCCGCGGTCCCCGGAGCGGAGCCCTGCCTCCACGTGAGCCACCGGGATCTGGAGCTTCACGGCCGCCAGGGTCGCCGCCAGGGTGGAGTTGACGTCGCCGACCACGAGCACGGCATGCGGGGGGCTCTCGAGGAGGAGGGCCTCGATCTTCGTCAGGACCTCGGCGGTCTGCCGGCCGTGCGAGCCGGATCCGACCCCCAGGTTCACGTCGGGCTCCGGGATGCCCAGATCCCGGAAGAAGGACTCCGACATCGCCTGGTCGTAGTGCTGGCCCGTGTGGACGAGCTGCGCCTCGAAGCGCCCGCCCCGGGCGGCGAGCGCCTGCATCAGGGGCGCGATCTTCATGAAGTTCGGGCGGGCACCGGCGACGGCGAGGATCCGGATCGGCTCGTCCAGCCGGGCTCGAAGGGGTTCAGACATTCGTCCTTCCTGCGGGGATTCGGGGCCTCGGTGGCCGAGACTTCAGGCAGCGCGTGCCAGGGTTGGAGTCCGCCGGGAGGGATCTGGATCACCGGTCTGATCGAGACCGCGAGAGCCAATCTCCTCCTCCGGGGGATTCGGGCATCCCGGATCACTTCTTTAGCACGCCCGGACACTGACCGAGCCAGAGCCGCCGAGCGTACGGACGATGGGGCGTCTAGGGGAAAGGCCGGCTCATCTCGACCGGAAGATCACCTGACCTTCGTCTCGCCGTGATGGAGATGGGCCAAAAGGGAAGCGCCTGATGGCCGATGAGGGAACGAACTTTCCCAGCGGGATCCGGAGTCTCCAAATCTGGAACTCTTTTCCACATCCTCGGGAAGATGAGGGGCTTTTGCGGTTACCCTCTAGGGCTCTCGAGCTTTGGGGTCCCATTCGGGCGGGGCTCGACGGTCGAATCGGGATCGAGAAGGAATTGTTGTGGCCAAAACAATTCGATTGAGCGCGCTCCCGGCGGGTGCCGGTCCGGACCCTGGCGAGGGGCCCGGGGCGTGCAGAAGTCGAGCGCGGCGTCCGCTTCGAGAGGCGATCGATGGCTGAGCAAACCACCGTTCTGGTCATCGATGACGATGCCGGGATCCGGGACTATCTCGAGGCCCTCGCGATGCGCCAGGGCTACGGCGTCTACACCGCAGCAGACGGCGAGAGCGCGCTCGCCGGTCTCGACCGGACCCGCCCCGACGTGATCACCCTCGACGCGGTGCTGCCCGGCATGGACGGGCTCGAGACGCTGCGACGGATCAAGCAGCGCGTGCCCGAGGTGCCGGTCATCATGCTCTCCGGCCACGGACAGGCCCGCACGATCGTCGAGGCGATGCGGCTCGGAGCGTCCGACTTCCTGCGCAAGCCCTTCGAGGTCGAGGAGCTCGAGCTCGCCTTCCGAAAGGCGCTGGAGAATCGGGCGCTCGAGGAGGAGGTGAAGAATCTCCGCGGTCGCGTGCGCCACGAGGTCGACGGGCTGCTGCTCGGCGGGGACAACCCGAAGATGCGCGAGGTCCGAGAGATCATCGAGCAGGTGGCCGACACGGACATCACCGTGCTCATCCGGGGCGAGAGCGGCACCGGCAAGGAGGTCGTCGCGCGGGCGCTCTTCCAGCTCGGGAACCGACGCAGCCGCCCCTTCGTCAAAGTGAACTGCGCGGCGCTGCCCTCTGAGCTGCTCGAGAGCGAGCTCTTCGGATTCGAGAAGGGAGCCTTCACCGGAGCCCAGAAACGGAAGCTCGGGAAGTTCGAGTACGCCAATCAGGGCACGATCTTCCTCGACGAGATCAGCGAGATGGCCCCCGGGCTCCAGGCGAAGCTGCTCCAGGTCCTGCAGGACGGCGAGTTCTCGCGACTGGGCGGCGAGAGCGACGTCCGGGTCGACGCCCGCATCATCGCCGCGACGAATCGCAATCTCGAGGAGGCGGTGAAGAAGGGCGAATTCCGGGAGGACCTCTACTACCGCCTGAACGTCGTGACGGTCCAGATCCCGCCGCTGCGAGACCGGATCGACGCGGTCCCGCTCCTGGTCGAGCATTTTCTGCAGATGTACAACGCGCAGTACAAGAAGAACGTCGAGAAGCTCTCCGCCGAGACCCTTAAGCTCCTCATGGACTATCACTGGCCCGGAAACGTCCGCGAGCTCGAGAACATGATCAAGCGCATGGTCGTCCTCGGCAGCGAGCAGACCGTGCTCCAGGAGATCCGCCAGCGGGAGGCGCCTTCCCCGACGCCGGTGGACGACGACGAGGCCCTCGACCTCGCGGCGCTCGGAGCGGACTTCACGAACGGACGCGAGCTCGACCTGAAGGCGATCTCGAAGCGGGCCGCGCAGATCGCCGAGAAGAAGGTGATCGAGCGCGTCCTCGGACAGACGCGCTGGAATCGCAAGGAGGCCGCCGAGCGGCTGCAGATCAGCTACAAGGCGCTGCTGTACAAGATGAAGGAAAACGGCTTGAGCGAGGGGCGATGAGAGCCTCGA
Organism: uncultured Spirochaetaceae bacterium; assembly: GCA_964466005.1. Lineage (GTDB taxonomy): Bacteria > Myxococcota_A > UBA9160 > UBA9160 > UBA4427 > UBA4427. Next base: position 6,921 of record CAYXLY010000048.1, read on the forward strand.
ACGGGAGTCCGGGAATGTCTGGGTTGATGCGAAGCGCAGGGCGTCCCGCCCTGCTGATCCTGCTCGCCGTGCTGGCTGCGGGCTGTGCACAGAAGGGGGCGACACCGCCGCCCGAGCCCGATCCCGGGGAGCGCGAGCCCTACGTGATCGGGATCCCGGACTTGCTGCGCGTGGTCGTTTGTCGCAATCCCGAGCTCTCCGTGGAGGTCCCCGTCCGCCGGGACGGCAAGATCTCGGTGCCGCTCGTCGACGACGTGCAGGCCGAGGGGCTCACGCCGGAAGAGCTGAAGGAGGTCCTCACCGAGTCGCTGGCCGAGTACGTGACCGCGCCGGACGTGACGGTGATCGTGCTCGAGACCAACAGCCATACGGTCACGGTGGTCGGGGGCGTCGCCCGCTCCGGCCAGATTCCGCTCACGCGGCAGATGCGCGTGCTCGAGGCGATCGCGACGATGGGCGGCTTCAACGCGTGGGCCCGACGGGATCGGGTGAAGATCATCCGCGCGGGCGGCGACGAAGGCGTCGAGGAGTTCGTCTTCGACTATGGCGCCTACAGCTCCGGCAGGGCGCCCGACTCGAATCTGCTCCTCGAGCCCGGTGACACCATTGTCGTGCCGGAATAGCCGAGGCGTCGGATGCTTCATGCGCGAGTCTGCGCGATCCTGGGGATCGGACTGATGCTCACTCCCGCGACCACTGGGGCGAGAGAGCTCGAGCTCGCGATCGGTCAGCGGATCGGAGCGGACAGCAACGTCTTCCGTCAGCAGGACGACGAGCGCGAAGACGGATTCTACGAGTTCGCCCCCTCGCTCGTCGTCCGCGAGGCGCGGACGGACGATCTGATCTACTCGCTCCGCTACGGCCCCCGCTACCGGGCGTTCTTCGACACCGACGGGATCGACGGCTGGGACCACGGCCAGTCGGCGCGGCTCCAGTGGCAGGCGACGCCTCGAGATCAGCTCAGCCTCGACCAGAGCTTCAGCTCGACCCGCACGCGTCGGCTCGAGGCGGGCTTCGGAGACTCGGCGCTGGAGGCCTCGGACCGGGATCGGGTCCAGAGAACGCGCCTGAACGCCGGCTACAGCCATGCCTTCACGCCGCGCTGGTCCGGAAGGCTCGGCCTGGAGTTCGAGGACCTGGACTTCGACGCGGCCGGGAACGTCGACAATCGGGCCTACGGCGGCTCGGTCGGGGCGAACTACGCGGTCTTCGAGACGACGTCGGTCGGACTCTCCGCCAGCGGTCGATTTCGCGAGAGCCGGGGGCTCGAGAGCCGAAACGAGCTCTCGAGCGAGAACGTCTCGGGCAGCATCGCCGCCTCCTTCTCCCACGCGTTCTCGCCCAGCCTCGACCTCTCCTTCCAGATCGGGCCCTCGATCATCCGCTCCGAGCCCGACGCGGAGACCGTCGACGCCACGACGGACGTGTCCTTCTTCGCGACGGCGGCGATGGAGAAGCGCTGGCGCCAGGCTTCGTTCTCGATCTCCTATACCCGCTCGGAGTCGGGTGGAGCGGGCGCGGTCACGTCCCAGATCCTCGACGCGGTCGACGTCAGCCTGGCCTACGACCCGCGCCCCGACTGGCATTTCGACCTGCTCGGTCGTTGGAATCGGCGGGAGACGCTGTCCGACCTGAATCTCGGCGGCCTTCCCTTCAACGTCGGGACCCAGCAGGACAGCCAGATCTTCCAGGTCTTTCTCCGGGGCAGCCATCGCCTGACGAAGCGCATCTCCCTTCGCGGCGAGCTCAGCTACCAGAATCAGGAGACCGAGCAGAGCTTCTCCATCTCGTCCGCCGAGTCGAGCCGGACGATCGAGACCTTCGCCGGCTTCCTCTCCCTTCGATACCTCTTCGATCCCTGGATCTTCTAGGGTGGGTGAACGATCATGAACACGGACCAAGGCTTTCAGCTCTCGGACATCTTCGGAATCGCGCGGCGGCGCGGCAAGCTCGTCGCCGTCGTCGCGGGCGTGGTGATCCTCGCGACTTTCTGGATCGCGATGGCGCTCCCGAATCTCTACATGTCCTACGCGACGATCCTCGTCGAGCCGCAGTCGATCGACGAGGCGCTCGTCGACTCGGGGGTCCGGGAGAGCGATCTCAACATGCGTCTCGGTCTCATGACGGCCGAGATCCTCTCGCGCAACCGGCTCTCCAAGATCATCGACGAGTTCGGCCTCTACGAGGAGGAGTCGAAGGACATGGAGCGGCAGGAGGTCATCGACCTCATGCGCAGCTACGTCTCGGTCGAGCCCGTCCTGAGCGAGCTCGAGAGCGGCGGTCGCCGCAATCGGGACGTCGAGTTCAATACCTTCAAGATCATCTACCGCAACGAGAGCCGTCGGCTCGCCGCCGTGGTCGCCCAGCGGATCGCCCAGGACTTCATCAACGCGAACATCAACGCGCGGACCCAGGTGACGGGCAAGAGCCTCGAGTTCATGCAGGACGAGATCGCCTCCCTCTCGGATCAGATCGCCCGGGTGGAGAAGGCGATCGCGGAGGTGAAGGCCGAGAATCCCGGACGACTGCCGGAGGACATGCAGTCGAACCAGCGGCTGCTCCAGTTCGCCATGGCGGATCTCCGGGACGCACAGCGCGTCTACGATTCCGCCCGCAGCGACGCCGGGTTCTGGAAGAACCAGGCGCTGGCGGCGGCGACCATGACCTCGCCGGGCGATCAGAACAGTCCGGCCTATCGACTCCGCGCCCTCGAGCTCGAGCTCGGGAGCCTGATGGCGCGCGGGTTCACGGAGAAGCATCCAGACGTCGTGCGCATCCAGTCGGAGATGGCCCTGCTCGAGAGCCAGCTGGACCGTGCCGAGCCCGAGGAAGGCGACGAGGAGGGCCCCGCCCGCTCGATCGCCGAGCAGAACGCGCGTTCGGAGCAGGGCCGCGCCGAGCTTCGCGCGGAGGCCGCGAGTCAGGACATCGAGAGGCTGCGGGAGGTCGTCGCCGACCTCGAGGCCCGGATCGCGTCGACCCCGGCCGTGGCCGAACGACTCGACGCCCTGAACCGGCAATACGAGCATCTCTATCAGACCTATCAGGACTTCAGCGGCCGACTCCAGCAGGCCGGCGTCCAGGCCGACCTGGAGCGGCGGCAGCTGGGAGAGAAGTTCCGGATCCTCGAATCGGCCTTCGAGGCGCCGGCTCCGAGCTCCCCGAATCGGATCCTGCTGCTCGTGCTCGGGACGATCCTCGGCGGTGGGCTCGGCGTGGGCGTCGGCGTGCTGGCCGAGGTGGCCGATACGTCGATCCACACCTCGAGCGAGCTCCAGACCGCTCTGGGCATCCCGGTCCTGGTCTCGGTTCCGCGGATCATGCTCGAGTCCGATCGAGCGGCCGAGACGCGCCGGATGTGGCGCGAGGGGCTGGCGGCGGCGGCGTTCGTGGTCTTCTGTCTGGTCGGAGGCGGCGTGACCTATCTCCTGGTCAACGGCGGGGGCGGCTCGAAGGCCGAGCAGGCCGCTCCTGCCGGAGCCGAAGCGCGCTCGAGATCCGCCGGCATCGGGTCGGCGCGCGGCTAGGAAGAGGGAGTCTCCGGAATGTATGCCGAGTACTACGGGCTGATTCGTCCTCCGTTCGAGATGACGCCGGATCCCTCGTTCCTGTACCTGGGCGAGGCGCATCGCGAGGGGCTGGCGACGCTCGTCTACGCGGTGAACTCCGGCAAGGGATTCGTGATGCTCACCGGCGAGGTCGGGACGGGCAAGACGACCCTCCTGCACGCCCTGCTCGGGCAGCTCGACTCGACGACCAACTCCGCCTTCATCTTCAACCCGCGTCTGGATCCGCTCGGCTTCTTCCGGGTCCTCTTCGACGAGCTCGGCATCGGCCCGCCCTGCGAATCCAAGGCCGAGTATCTGCTCGAGCTGAACCGCTACCTGATCGACAAGCTGGCGGCGAACGAGCGGGTGCTGCTGATCATCGACGAGGCGCAGAACCTGTCGGCCGAGATGCTCGAAGAGATCCGACTGCTCTCGAATCTCGAGACGCCGACCTCGAAGCTGATCCAGATCATGCTGGTGGGGCAGCCGGAGCTGCAGACGCTCGTCTCCCAGCCCGGGCTGCGTCAGCTCCGACAGCGGATCGCGCTGCGTCATCATCTGCGGCCCTTCGACGAGAGCGAGGTGTCGGAGTACGTGGCCGGCCGCCTGGCGAAGGCCGGCTACACGGGACGGGGACTCTTCAAGAAGAAGGCGCTCCGGGAGCTCTACCGGGTGACCGAGGGGACGCCGCGCCTGATCAACAGCGTCTGCGACGCGGCCTTGCTGCTGGGCTACACGCGGCGCGAGACGGTGTTGGGCAGCGATGCGATCCGGGAGGTCGCGCACGACCTCGGCCTGCTGGCCAAGGACGAGATGGCCGAGGACGAAAACCAGGCCGCCGCCGAGAAGCCTCGACGGCGGCGTACGAAGCTCCGCTGGCGCGGACTCCGACGCTAGTCGCGGGATGGGACCGAGGGAGAACTGAAATGCCCAAACACTACGAGGCTCTTCAGAGAGCCGAGGAAGAGCGTCGTCGCAAGGCCTCGGGAGGAGAGGCTTCCGCGTCGCCGGCGGTCTCGTTCCAGGCGGCTCCTCCCGCGTCGACGCCCGGGAGGCCGCCGAGCTTCTTCCGTCGGATCCTGGGCCGGATGAAGCCGCAGCGCGTCGAGCAGGCCAGCGACGCGAACAAGCGGCGGATCGCGTTGCTGCAGCCCGACTCCTACGTCGCGGAGCAGTACCGGAGCCTGCGAGGGCGGATCGATTCGCTCGCCTCCCAGCGGCCGCTCAAGACCCTCGCTGTGACGAGCGCCAACTCGGGAGAGGGCAAGAGCACCTGCTCCCTGAATCTGGCGACCGTCACCGCGATGAGCGTGGGCCGGAACGTGCTGCTGGTCGACTGCGACCTGCGTCGCCCGAAGGTCCACTGGACGCTGGGGCTCCAGCCGCAGGTCGGGCTCGCCGAGGTCCTGCTCAACCAGGCGACCGTCGACGAAGCGATCCTGAAGCTCGAGGGGGTGAACCTCGACGTGCTGCCGGTACGGAGCATTCCCTCGAACCCGTCGGAGCTTCTCGCCTCGCCCGAGATGCGTCGGCTGATCGAGGAGGTGGCGGGTCGATACGATCGTGTCATCCTCGACACACCCGCTTGTCTGGGGCTCCCGGATGCGAAGAGCATCTCGGAGCTCTGCGACGGGCTGGTCATGGTGGTCCGGGCCGACGTGACTCCGCAGGAGGAGGTCCAGGCGGCCCTCGACATTCTGGATCGACGCCGTGTCGTGGGCCTGGTCCTGAACGGCTCCGAGGCGACCCGCGAGCAGTACGGATATTATTGAGGACGATTCTCCTTGGAGCTCCTTCCCGCCATCGCGATCATCGGGGTCGCCGCAGCCACGGCAGCGACCCTCACGCCCTTCGTGATGCGGCTCGCCCGTCGCGTGCGGGCGGTGGATCGGCCGAACGCCCGCAAGGTGAGCCGACGCGAGGAGATGCCGTTGCTGGGCGGACTGGCCGTCGGTGCGGGGACGGCGGCCGGGCTGATCGCGGCCGCCGTCGGCCTCGCCCCGGACGAGCCGCTGCCGCAGCTGGCTGCGTTCGGGCTGGGGGCGGCGCTCCTGATGCTCGTCGGCGCGTGGGACGACCGCTTCAATCTCCGTCCCTCGCTCAAGCTGTGCTTCCAGATCGTCGCCGCCATCCTGGCCATCGGGGCGGGATTCTCCTTCGATCGCTTCAGCAACCCGATCTGGGGCGTCACGCTCGAGGTGCCGTTCTGGATCATGTGGCCGGTGTCCCTGCTCTGGATCGTGGGCGTCACCAACGCCATGAACCTGATCGACGGTCTGGACGGGCTCTCGTCGGGAGTGGGCGCGATCATCGCCGCGACGCTGACGGTGATCTGCTGGCAGGCGGGCCAGTGGACGGGGGTGGTGATCGGCCTGGCCCTCTTCGGTGCCCTGATCGGATACCTGCCCTACAACTTTCCGCCGGCGCGCATCTTCCTGGGCGACACCGGCTCGCTCCTGATCGGCTACGCCCTCGCCCTGCTCGCGCTCGAGGGCTATCGGAAGACGGCCCTGCTCGCCTTCCTCGTGCCGATTCTCGCTCTGGCCATCCCGCTCCTCGACACGATCCTGTCCATCGTGCGCCGGATCCGGAGCGGGCGCGGCGTCTTCTCCCCCGACCGGCTCCACATGCACCACCGCCTCCTTCATCGTGAAGGCTCCCACCGCAACGCGGTGCTCATGCTCTACTTTCTCACGAGCTGCTTCTGTATGATCGCCGTGTCCTTCTCGCAGATCGACGGATGGCTCGCCTTCATCTACCTGACCGCCGTCGTCGCGGTGACCGTCCGGCTGCTCCGCAATCTCGACGCCTTCTCCCTTCATGCGGAGTCCGGGCACGCCGAGCCCGGGCCGTCCAGCGAGGGGGTCCCGGAGGCTACGGAGCCGGAGTCGACGGGGACGACCGGGGCGGCGACGAAACGGCCCGAGGCAGCCGCGGGATCGAAGGGCGTCGAGGCCAAGGCAGGGGGAGGGGGAGCTTGAGCGCCAGACGGGCCTTGATCACGGGCGTCACGGGACAGGACGGGTCGTATCTCGCCGAGCTGCTGCTCGAGAAGGGATACGAGGTCCACGGTGTCGTGCGTCGCTCGAGCACCGAGACCTTCGAGCGGATCGCCCACCTGAGAGGCCGCATCGAGCTCCATCAAGCCGACCTGCTCGATCAGGTCTCGCTGGTCAATACCATCCGGACCTGTCGTCCCGACGAGATCTACAACCTGGCGGCGCAATCCTTCGTGCCGACCTCGTGGGTCCAGCCCTCGTTGACGGGGGAGTTCACGGCTCTGGGCGTGACGCGGATGCTCGAGGCCATCCGCGTCGTCGATCCCGGGATCCGCTTCTACCAGGCGTCGAGCTCGGAGATGTACGGCCGCGTCCAGGAGACGCCCCAGAACGAGGCGACGGATTTCTATCCGCGCAGCCCCTACGCCGTCGCGAAGCTCTACGGCCACTGGATCACGGTCAACTATCGCGAGAGCTACGGCCTCTTCGCCGTCTCGGGCATCCTCTTCAATCACGAGTCGCCGCGTCGCGGAAGGGAGTTCGTGACGCGCAAGATCACGGAGTCCGTCGCGAAGATCAAGCTCGGACTGCAGGACGAGCTGCTCCTCGGCAATACCGACGCCATGCGCGATTGGGGCTACGCGAAGGAGTACGTCGACGCGATGTGGCGGATGCTCCAGCGAGAGGAGCCGGCGGACTACGTCGTGGGCACCGGCAGGCAGAACTCGGTTCGGGACTGCTTCGAGGCGGCCTTCGCCTGCGTCGACCTCGACCCCGAGGACTTCGTCCGGACCGATCCCGCGCTCGTGCGCCCCGCCGAGGTGGACACGCTCCTCGCGGATCCGACCAAGGCGCGTGAAGAGCTCGGCTGGACGGCCCGGACCTCGTTCCGCGAGCTCATGGAGATCATGGTGGCGGCCGATCTGGAGATGCAGGAGAAGGCGAGCGGTCGCCGGCGCGGAGGGCCCGGGACGCGCTGAAGGCGGAACGCGCGAGGGGCGCATCGAGACGAGCGGGCGATCACGTCGGTCCGACGGCCCGGTCAGGGGATTTCGAGCATGAACATCACGGTCATCGGAACGGGATACGTCGGCTTGGTGACGGGGGCCTGCTTCTCGGAGTTCGGCGTTCAGGTGACCTGCGTCGACAAGATGGAGGACAAGATCGCGTCGCTCGAGCGCGGGGAGATCCCGCTCTACGAGCCCGGGCTCGACGATCTGGTCGCCCGGAACGTCCGTGCCGAGCGGCTGTCGTTCACGACGGATCTGGGCGAGGCGATCTCGAACGGACTCGTGCTCTTCATCGCCGTCGGAACGCCGGCATCCCGAGACGGCAGCACGGACCTGGCCTTCGTCGAGGCGGTCGCTCGCGAGATCGGTCGGCGCATCGACAGCTACAAGGTGATCGTCACCAAGAGCACCGTGCCCGTCGGGACGGCGGACAAGGTCCGGGGCTGGGTCCAGGAGGAGCTCGATGCGCGCGGCGAGAAGGCGCGCTTCAGCGTCGCCTCGAACCCCGAGTTCCTGCGCGAGGGAGCGGCGATCGGCGACTTCATGCGTCCGGATCGGGTCGTCATCGGCACGGATGACGGAGACGATCAGGCCAAGGCGATCCTGAAGGATCTCTATCGGCCCCTCTATCTGAACGAGACGCCCTTCGTCGAGACCGACGTGCGGACCGCGGAGCTCTCGAAATACGCCGGCAACGCCTTTCTGGCGACCAAGATCTCGTTCATCAACGAGATGTCGGTACTCTGCGAGCATGTCGGCGGCGACGTCCAGGCCGTCGCGCGCGCGATGGGCCTCGATCGTCGGATCGGCAAGAAATTCCTC
>CAYXLY010000049.1:0-14895 GCA_964466005.1 uncultured Spirochaetaceae bacterium
AGGCCCAGCAGAACTACAGCCTCGTGGGCGCCTTCGCCCGCGGTGAAGGCGTCGTGGTGAATCTGCCGGTGATCGGCGGCGGCACGCCCTTCCAGGACGCGCTCTGCAACAACATCGTGAATCAGGAGCGCAACTTCGCGGGCATGCAGAACACGACGCCGCCCGTGACGGGGCTGCCCTTCGCGCCGCTGGCGCAGAACGGCTGCATCCCGGGCGGACCCGGCCCGGTCGCGGTCAATACGGCTCCGGCCCGCGCGACCTTCATGGTGCCGACCAGCTTCTTCGGCCAGCCCGAGGACGACGTTCCGAACGCGATCCTCGTGCCGATCCCCGGCATCATCTCGCTCACGACCGACGCCAGCTTCTTCGGTCCGCTCGCGGGCGGACCGCAGCGTCCGATCCAGCAGCAGGCGACCGTCATCACGACGCCGCCGCTGGCCGTCTGGAACCAGTTCCGCGAGGGTGCCTGGACGACCCAGACCGGCCGCGCGGGCTTGAACTTCACCTGGTGTCCCGGCAACAAGAACTGCACCGTGGTCGGCCAGGGCCAGGGCGCCATCGTGAAGTACAGCCAGCCTCCGGGCGAGACCAACGGCTTCGGCGGCACCATGTCGGTCGTGCTCGCCCCCGGTGACGTCCAGGGTCGGCTGCCGATCGTGAACCCGGCCGGCGGCAACTACGCCCCGAACTCGATCCTGATCAATCCCGTCCAGGCCCCGGTCGCTCAGGGCGGAGCGGGCCCCGGTGATCTCGGAGGCAAGGGCTATGCGGCCGTCGCCCCGGCGATGGCGGCCGGCGGCGTCATCTACGCCAACTACCAGCTCTCGCCCGGCGGCTTCCTGACCGCCCTGACGAGCACCCTGTTCCCGGTTCCGGGGACGACCAACACCGATCAGCACATGCCCTTCACGACGGGCATGGTGCTCGCTCGAAACGTCCTCTCGACGCAGGGTGGCAACCCGAACACCTTCACCTTCGTGGCGACGGGCTACGACAACCGGACGCCGAGCGGCGAGGGCAACATCCAGCTGGTGGCCGGTGGTCTCCGGCGATCGACGAGCTCGGGCAACTTCACGCCGAACCTGACGGCGATGACGCTCAGCTTCGTGCCGGAGCCCGGGGCGCTGGGCCTGATCGCGGCGGGCGGACTCTTCATGGTCGGCCTGGCTCGAATGCGACGCTCCTGAGGGAGCGCCCGACCGAGTGGCGGCCGGTCCTCCTCGGATCCCGGACCGGCGCCGCTCGGCGCGAGCCGCGCGGCCTGTGGACATCGCAGTCGACAGGCCGGCGTCGAGCATGGGTAGAGTGTAAAGAGAGATGGAGAGAGTACGGACCGGGTCGTCTCGCGTGGACGGCCCGGTCTTTCTCTTCGGAGCCCCGGCGTAGACCGTTCCCTGACCTCTCCAAGGGATCGCCTTCAGGACCGCAACGGAGCCGCATCAGGACCGCCCGGAGACCGCGCCGCCCGAGTGGCCCCGCGGTCGATCGATGGAATCGTTCGGAGGACTCATGCCGGGCTCCCGGTCCCTCGTGCTTCTCCTGCTCTGCTTCTTCCTCTCGGGTGCGGTCGCGCTCGCCTACGAGACGGCCTGGACCCGCGAGTTCGCCTTCGTGTTCGGGACCTCGGAGGTCGCGGTCGCGATGGTCCTGGCCGCCTACATGGGCGGCCTGGCGCTGGGGGCCGCCGGCGCCGCGCGAGCCGTGAGCCGCATCCGTCGTCCCGTCCTGGTCTACGGACTGCTGGAGCTCGGGATCGCCGTCTCGGCGCTCGTCGTCCCCCACGCGATCGCGGGCTCCCGGACGCTCTATGTCCTCCTGTTCGGCGGACGCGAGACGCTCGGCGAGACGGGCGGCGGTCTCGAGTCCTCGCTCTTCTTCGCGGGCGCGTCGCTGCTGATCCTGCTCGTCCCTACCTCGATGATGGGCGCCACGCTCCCGATCCTCGCCCGGCACGCGATCCGTGAGGATCGCCAGATCGGATCGCGGGTGGGCCTCCTCTACGGCGTCAATACGGCCGGCGCCGTGGCCGGGGCGCTGTCCACTGCCTTCCTCTGGCTGCCCGCGCTCGGGCTCCGCTCGACCCTCTTCCTGGCCGCCGGCTTGAACGCGATCATCTTCGCCCTCGCCTGGGCTCTCTCGCGATCCTCGGACGTCGCCTGGCCCCTCGCCGAGCCCCGATCGCGGAAGCCCGGCCTCCGGCCGGCTCGAGGGCGTTGGATCCTGCCCCTGATGCTCGTCTCCGGCGCGGTCTCCTTCGGCTACGAGATCCTCTGGGTCCGACTCCTCTCGCATCTGCTCGGCAGCAGCATCCAGGCCTTCGCCACGATGCTGGGCTCGTTCCTGACGGGCATCGCGCTGGGCTCGTCGCTGGCCGCCCGCTTCGCCTCGAGCCGCGAGCGGGCGGGGATCGGCTTCGTCTGGGCGCAGATCGGGACCGCCGGGCTCTCCTGGCTCGCCTTTCAGGCGGCCGACCGGCTGCCGGATCTCGCTCCGGGGCTGGCCGCCCGGGGCGTCTCCTCGGACGCGATCCCCGTCCTCTCCTGCCTCGTCCTGCTGCTGCCGGCGGCGACCTGCATCGGCGCGACCTTTCCCTTCGCCGTCCGACTCATGGCGAGCGATGCCGTCGCCGCCGCCGAGACGAGCGCGCGCGTCTACACGTGGAATACCGTCGGCTCGATCCTGGGATCCACCGGAGCCGCCTTCCTGCTGCTTCCGATGCTCGGCTTCTCCGGGACGCTCGTCGTGTGGGTCGGGGTCGGCCTGCTGCTCGCCCTGCTCGGCGCCCTCGGCGCCGGCGTCCGCGCACGCTTGCCCCTCGCCCTGGCCGCCGCCATGGCGATCGCCCTCGTTCTCCGACCGCCCGCCAACCCCTGGAACATGCTCACCCTGACCTCGCTCGGGCCGGCGCGGGACCTCACGAAGAACGAGATCCATTATTTCGGGGTCGGCCGCTCGGCCACGGTGCTGCTGCGCGACATGCAGCTCTTCTGGCAGCTGCGGACGAACGGTCTGACCGAGGCCAGCATGGCGAAGCCGGGCGTCTGGGCGAACTCGTTTCCAGTCACCCGCTGGCTCACGGCGCTCCCCACGCTCGCCCGACCGGAGGCGCGGAAGATGCTCGTCATCGGACTCGGCGGAGGCACTGCGCTCGAGGTCGTGCCGGCGACCATCGAGCGGATCGACGTCATCGAGCTCGAGCCCGAGGTGATCGCGGCGAACCGGAGCCTCTCGGGAAGACGCTGGCGGGATCCACTGGAGGATCCCCGCGTCCATCTCCACGTGAACGATGCCCGCAACGCCCTGCTCCTCCAGGATCCCGACCGGCGGCGCTTCGACGCGATCGTCTCCCAGCCCTCGCATCCCTGGGCAGGAGGCGCCGCCCATCTCTACACGCAGGAGTTCTTCGAGCTCGCCGCGAGTCGCCTGGCGCCGGAGGGCGTCTTCCTGCAGTGGATCGGGACGGGCTTCGTCGACGAGGCGCTGCTGGCGAGCCTGCTCGCCGCGCTCTCGAACGCCTTCTCCCACGTCGAGGTCTACCAGCCGCCGCCCGGTGCGGCGCTGCTCTTCCTCTGCAGCCAGGAGCCGCTGGACGTCGGGACCCACGCCGAGCGCGCGCTGCACCGCTCGCCGGACGCCTTCGCGCTGCTCGGCCTGCACGAGCCCGGCGAGGTGCTCTCGATGCTCCGCCTCGACGAGGAGGGCGTCCGGAAGATCGCGCGCGACGCTCCCCCGAATCGGGACCGTCACAACCGCCTGCAGACCCGATCCGAGCGGCTGGGAGGCGCCGCGCTGTCTCGTCGGACGCAGTGGCTCGACGCGTTCGACCCGCTTCCGAGGGTCGTCGAGGTGCGCGAGGATGGAGACTTCGTCCTACGTCAGCTCGTGCCCTTCCGGTCGACCCGTCTCCGAAATCTGTCCGAGACGCTCGCCAATCCCCGCGATCGCGCCTTCGCAGCCGCCCTCGCCGACCTCGCGAGTCACAAGCCGCGGTCGGCGGAGCGGACCTTGCGCAGACTGCTGATCGATTCCCCCCGCGACGTCGAGGTCCGCGCGGCCCTGCTCCGGATCTCGCGGAGCGCGCTGATGCGCGGGACGGCGCCGAGCGACATCCTTCCGACGGCGCTCGACGAGACGGAGTCCCTGCTCCTCTCGGCGTGGCAGGCGCGTAGCCCGGACGAAGTCCGCCGCCTCGACGCCGCGCTCGCCTCGCTGGACCGCCGCCATCCGCTCTTCGGCGAGGCCCTGCGGCAGCGCATCCTGTGGCGGCTCGAGGAGGGCAGCGAGCTCCGGCTGCGCGAGGCCGAGGCGCTCGCCGAGGCCAGCCTCGGTCCCTCGCCCGACGCCTCCACTCTCCTCGTGCGCGCCCGGGTCCACGTCGCTCTGGCCGCGCACTCGACGGCCCTCGATGCGATCATGCACGCCGGTCGGCGCCTCGACTGGAGCGATCCCGCGGTGGGCGCCCACGTGACCGAGGCCTCGCGGCTGCTGCGCGTCGTTCCGGAGAGTCCGGAGCTCGCGCCGCTGCGCACGGCCGCGGCGGAGGCGCTCGCGCGGAGCGGGGTCGGGTCGTGATCGGGCGCGTCTCGGAGAGAGCCTGCGAACGACCGCAGAGGGCGCGAGCCTCGGCGGCCCGCCGGATTGCGGAGCGCTCCGCATTCCTCTACCCACTCGGCATCCGATCGGCGCCCGACGCGGCGGCTTCGGGGCAGCCCTGCTCGCCCCGATCGAGCGCCGTCGGCTGCGGCCTCGACTCGATCCAGAAGCGGATCGCTGGGAGACGAAGACGATGAATCAATGCGAAGGCAAGGTGGCGCTCGTCACGGGCGCGAGCCGCGGCATCGGTCGGGCGATCGCCCGGCGACTGGCCTCGGAGGGCGCCTCGGTCGTGCTGAACGCCTCCCGCCTCGGAGCCCACGGCAAGCTGCAGGGAACCCTCGAGGAGGCGACGAGCGAGATCCAGGCGGCGGGCGGCAAGGCCCATGCGATCGCCTGCGACCTCTCCGACGAGCAGGCCCGCGCCGACCTGATCGAGCGTGCGAGCGAGCCCTTCGGTCCCGTCGACATCCTCGTCAACAACGCCGCGGCCGCCGTCATGAAGCTGCCCAGCGAGACGACCAGCGACGAGCGACGCTGGATGGTCGAGCTGAACCTGAACGCGCCGATCGACCTCGCCCAGCAGGCGATCCCGAGCATGCGGGAGCGCGGAGGCGGCTGGATCCTGAACATCAGCAGCGATACGGCGCGCCAGCCGGCCGTGCCCTATCGCGACTCGAAGATGGCCGCCTGGATCATCACCGCCTACGGCGCGACGAAGGCCGCCCTGGACCGCTACACGCAGGGGCTCGCCCACGAGCTCGCCGAGCACGACATCTTCGTCAACAGCATGGCTCCCGTCGCCATCGTCCTGACCCAGGGCGCGGAGTACGTCCGGGACATCGCCCGCAAGAACCCCGACATGGCCGAGCCGGTCGAGATGATGGCCGAGGCGGCGCTCGAGCTCTGCACCGGCCGACACGTCGGCCGCGTCGTCCTCAGCCGCGACCTGATCCACGCCGTCGGAAGGGAGGTCCGAAGCCTCGACGGCCAGACCGTACTCGGCGACGCGTTTCTGCCCGCGGACGTCGAGGGGGCGAGCGCCTAGCGTTCACCGTGCCCGGTCGCGCTCCGAGCGTTCCCCCGCGTGCAGTCGGGCGCGGCGGCGCGCAGGGCGATCCGGGTCGCGATCGGTCCGATCACCTCGAAGAGGGCCGTGGCGCCCACCACGATGGGCAGGATCGCCGTCCCCATCTCGGGGAAGCGCTGCGTGGCGAGCAGCGCCATGCCGAGCGCCACCCCGGCCTGGGGCAGTAGCGCGATTCCCATCCAACGTCGGATCGCCGGGTCGGCGGGCGGGAGCGAGCCGCCCAGCCAGCCCCCCACCACACGCCCGAGCGCCCTCAGTCCCACGAAGGCGGCGAGCCAGGGGCCCGCCTCGACCAGAGCCCGCCAGTCGAGAGAGGCCCCGGCGAACACGAAGAAGAGGATCATGAAGGGCCACTCGATGCCTTCGATCGCATGAAAGGGACGGGTGTGATGACGCGCCAGATTGGCGACGACCACGCCCATCACCATCGAAGCGAGCAGGAAGGAGACGCCGAGCAGCAGCGCCGCGCCGCCGCACAGGAAGACCATCCCGAGCGCCTCGTAGAGGCTGGGCTCGCCCGGTGCGATACGACCCGAGAGCAGCGCGGTCGGCACACCGAGCAGGACCCCGAGCCCGACGGCCCCAGCGAGATCCCAGACGCCGTGACGGATCACCTCCGCGACGCCGTTGCCGAGCGCCAGCTCCGAGAAGGCCAGCGCGGCGCTGAAGACGATCAGCCCCCAGGCATCGTCGATGGCCACGACATCGAGGAGCGTCCGCGCGAACGGCGACTCGGCCCCCGTCTCGTGGACGACGTCGAGGGTCGCCGCGGGATCCGTCGCCGTCGCCAGCGCAGCGAGCACGACCGCGAGACTGGCGGGCAGACCGATCCAGTGGAGACCGAGGCCCACGACCGCGAAGGTCGCGAGCACGACCATCAGGGAGACCCGCAGCATCGGTCCGCCCCGCTGACGGAGCTCGCTGCGCGTGAGCCGCCCGCCCAGCAGGAAGCCCACCATCACGAGCGCCATGTCGGCGACGACGGGAAACCAGGCCTTCGTGATGTCCGGAAAGAAGTCGAGCCCCGACGGCCCCGCCACGAACCCGAAGACCATCAGCAGCGTGACCCGCGGCAGGAACGTCCGCCTGCCGATCACGTCGAAGACGAGCGCGGCCAGGAAGATCGTGCCCAACGAAATCAGCAGCCAGCCGACCGGGTGCAGCGCCCTTCCTCCCGACTGCCGCCTCGCGTCCCGGCTCGAGGCCCGACCGGGCGCTGCGCGGCGTCGTTGCCGTGGTCTTTGCCGTGATCGTTGCCGTCACCGGCGACGCAGCCCGAGTCGCGCGACGGAGCCTCGTCTGCGCTCCGAGCCGCGGGCTCCGCTCAGGCGTCGATCCGCCGGTACTTGATGCGATGCGGCTGGTCCGCGTCGGCGCCCAGGCGTCGGCGGCGGTCCTTCTCGTAGTCCTCGTAGTTGCCCTCGAACCACTCGACGTGGGAGTCGCCCTCGAAGGCCAGCATGTGGGTGGCGAGGCGGTCGAGGAACCAGCGGTCATGGGAGATCACGACGGCGCAGCCGGGGAAGTCGACGAGCGCATCCTCGAGCGCCCGCAGCGTGTCGACGTCGAGGTCGTTGGTCGGCTCGTCGAGAAGCAGCACGTTGCCTCCCGTCCGGAGCAGGAGCGCGAGGTTCACGCGATTGCGCTCGCCGCCCGAGAGCGTTCCGACGAGCTTCTGCTGGTCCGGGCCCTTGAAGTTGAACGAGGACACCCAGGCCCGGGACGGCACCTCGCGGCTGCCGATCTGGATCTTCTCCTCGCCCCCGCTGATCACCTCCCAGACCGTCTTCTCGGGATCGAGGTCGCGCCGCTCCTGATCGACGTAGGAGAGCTTCACGGTCTCTCCGAGGCGGAGGTCGCCGGCGTCCGGCTTCTCCTCTCCCGCGATCATCTTGAAGAGCGTCGTCTTGCCGGCGCCGTTGGGTCCGATGATGCCGACGATGCCGCCGGGCGGCAGCGCGAAGGAGAGCTCGTCGAAGAGCAGCCGATCGTCGAAGCCCTTGCGCAGGTCCTTCGCCTCGACGACGACGTCTCCGAGACGCGGCGGGACGGGAATCGCGATCTCCACGCGCTCGGGCGTGCGGTCGACGCCTTCCTTCACCAGCTGATCGTAGGCCTTGATCCGGGCCTTGCCCTTCGCCTGACGGGCCCGGGGGCTCATCTTGATCCACTCGAGCTCGCGGGAGAGCGTCCGCGCGTGGGCGCTGGCCTGCTTCTCCTCGACCGCGAGCCGCTTGTTCTTCTGCTCGAGCCAGGAGGAGTAGTTGCCCTGCCAGGGAATGCCCTGGCCGCGATCGAGCTCGAGGATCCAGCCAGCGACGTTGTCGAGGAAGTAGCGATCATGGGTGACGGCCACGACCGTCCCGGGATACTCGTGCAGGAAGCGCTCGAGCCAGGCGACGCTCTCCGCGTCGAGATGATTGGTCGGCTCGTCGAGGAGCAGCATGTCCGGCTTCGAGAGCAGGAGCCGGCAGAGCGCCACGCGCCGCTTCTCTCCGCCCGAGAGCGTCGTCACGTCGGTCTCCGGCGGCGGGCAGCGCAGGGCCTCCATGGCGACGTCGAGGGTACGGTCGATCTCCCAGGCGTCCGCGGCGTCGATCCGGTCCTGGAGCTTCCCCTGCTTCTCGAGCAGCGCGTTCATCTCGTCGTCGTCCATCGGCTCCGCGAACTTCGCCGACAGCTCGTTGAACTCGTCGAGCAGCCCACGGATCTCCGAGACGCCCTCCTCCACGTTGCCGAGAACCGTCTTCTCCGGATCGAGCTGGGGCTCCTGCGGCAGATAGCCGACGCGCAGCCCCTTCGCAGGTCGGGCCTCGCCGAGGAAGTCGTCGTCGACGCCCGCCATGATCCTCAGCAGGGAGCTCTTGCCGGCGCCGTTCGCACCGAGCACGCCGATCTTGGCTCCCGGCAGGAAGGACAGGGTGATGCCGTCGAGGATCACCCGATCCCCGATCACCTTGCGCAGGTCCTGCATCGTATAGACGAACTCGTGAGCCAAAGACGCGTCTCCTTCGGATTCGATCGCCCGCTGCGCGCGGTCCGCCCGAGGGCGCCGCGATCGGGCCTCATTCAGATCAGATACTAGCTCTGTCGCACTCGAAGAGCAGTGGTAGACTGCCCGCCCCCGAAGCGCCGAGGACGATCTCTCGACGATGAGCCACCCTGCCGCTCGCTGTGCATGCGAGCCTCCCGAGCGCCCGCTTCCCGAGCGGTCCCCTCTCCGATCTCACGGGCGCCTCGGCCGCCGTCTCCTCGTACTCCCTCTCCTCGCCCTCCGTCTCTTCGCCCTCGCGATGATGGTCGTGGGTGGAGCTGGCTGCACGCTCTTCGAGCGCGAGGACGTCCTCGTGCTGGTCCACGCCGAGGATGCGTTCTCGCTCGAGCTCGGAGCGCATTATGCCCGCCTCCACCGCATTCCCTCGGAGCGGATCCTGCGCCTGCCGCTGTCCGCCGCTTCGGATCCGACCGAGATCGACGCGGTGGAGTTCCGCGAGCAGATCGCCCGCCCGATCGAGTCCCATCTCGCGCGCGTCGATCCGGAAGGCGAGGTCGAGATCCTCGTCACGACGCGAGGCCTTCCCCTGCGCGTGAACGCCTGTGAGGAGCCGGAGGCGAGCGGCGATCGCGCGCCGGCATGCCGCGCGATCGCCCTCGACGCCGCGCTCGCCGGGCTCGGCCGGATCGACCCCGCGGCATCGGTTCTCGGGTCCGCCGTGAACCCCTTCTTCCGGGAGATCCGCTCCTTCTCCGAGTTCCGGCAGGCGGAGCCCGACGCGCGGCTCCGCTTCCTCGTGGCCCGGCTGACCGGCCCCCCCGCCCGCGACGACGACACGTCGTCGATGCCCGCCTGGATGGAGCGACTGGGCGAGCCGCCGGCACAGCCCGAAGGCGAGCCGTCGGCGCAGCCCGCCTGGCGTCTGGTGACCCGACCGGGCGCGGCCCTCCGCAGCGCGGCGACCCGCGTCCTGCTCTCGCCCGTCGCCGAGAGCCTGACCCGCGCCGGATACCGATTCCACGACGATCCCGATGCGAGGGATCCCGTCGAGTCCCCGGAGCCCCTCGGCGGCGTCGTCTACGCGGATCTCGAGACGGAACGCGAGACGGACCGCGAGCCGTCGAGCCCGCTCAGCGAGGAGCTGGCTCGCCGATCGATCCTCCTCACGAGCCCGGGCGTCGTCATCGACCTGACCCCCCGCCTCTCTCTCGAGTCGCGATCTCCCGGGTCGCCGGCGAGCGGGCGCTCGCGCGCGGCCTTCGACCGGACGGTGGCCGACTGGCTCGCCGTCGGCGCGCGCGCGATCTCGACCCATCTCGAGGATCCCGGCCTGGCCGCGGTGACGCGACCCGGGATCCAGATCGAGGCGCTCGCGGCCGGTCGATCCGCCGTCGAGGCCCATTTCCGGAGCCTCCCGCATCTGGGCGGGAGCCCCGTCTTCGTGGGAGACCCCCTGCTGCAGTGGACCGGGGAGCGCCGGCAGCCGACCGACGACCGGGACGGCGACGGGATCCCCGACGACGAGGACAACTGCCGGGATCATCCCAACCCGGCGCAGCGCGACACCGACGGAGACGGATTCGGCAATCGCTGTGATCCGGACTTCGACGGCGACGGGCTCGTCGAGACCTCATGGGGCCGAATCTATCCGATGGATGAGCGAGGCGATCTCGAGGCCCTGGCGCTCACGATCCGAGGCGGCCTCTTCGTGGCCGATCACGACCTCGACGGCAATGGCCGGGTCGACGAGACCGATCTCGCCTGGGCGCAGCTCTGGCTCTTCCGCGCGCCGGGCCCATCGGGCCGAGCCCACTGAGCGGCGCGCCTCATGCAGCGGTGCGCCTCATGCAACGGCGCGCCTCATCCAGCGGCGCGCCTCATCCGACCGAGCGGCACGCCTCATCCGACGGAGCCCCCACGCCGCATCCGGCCGAGGATGCAGCCGAGGCTCCGGCCGCAATCGGAGGGGCGCACAGCCCGTCGACGAAGACGACCTCCCGGCTCTGCACGGCGGGAATCCGATCCCCGGGCGTGAGGATCCCGACGAGGTTCAGCGGATCGCTGCCGCAGAGCCGGATCCGCTCGCCCGTCCGGGCGCGCGCCCGGACGCGCGCGAGTCCGTCGACCGCCTCGGGCAGCGCGAACTGCTCGCCCGTGAAGCCGGAGACGAAGCGCCCGCCCCGGATCTGTCCCCGGGCCTCGAGACGCCGCAGGGCCCAGACGATCTCGCGCCAGGGCAGCGCCAGACTCTCACGGGCGACGACCTCCCGGAAGACGATGCCCCAGCGCACGAGCAGCTGCTCCGCCAGCGCCTCGGCGAGACCGTCGAGATCCTCGATCGCCTCGCGCGCCGGGACCCGCGACCAGCGGCCCTCGGCCCCCGCGTTCGGACCCCGGCCGAGCCCTCGCCGCAGTCCCCTCCGGGCCCGCGCTTCCGACCGCGCCCGCGCCCCACCCGCCCGCGCACCGAGCAGCGCACGCAGCGCCTGGAAGCCGTCGGCGCCGACGCGTCCCCAGGCGACGAGCTCCCAGAGCGCCGACTCGACCTCGACCGGGGGCGCGCCCAGCGCCGCGGACAGCTCGTCGTGGAAGAGCGCGCCTCGGGATCCGAGCAGCCCCTCGATCTTCTGCGCGAGCGCGCCCAGCGGCACCTCCTCCCCGCCTTCTCCCCGATGCGCCTGGAGCAGCCACCCGAGATCCTCGCGCAGCACCAGGGAGAGCGGCGTCGAGCGGCTCGTTCCGCGGGCGCGGCCCCCCGGCCTCTCGGCCGCCCGCTCCGGCCGACCCGCTCCCGGCGAGGCGAGGCGCAGCCAGGAGATCCGGCCCGAGAGGCAATGCGGATCGAGCCACTCGGGCCGATAGTCCCGGACCCGCGCCGGCAGCACGTCTCCCTCCCAGGCGCCCGCCGCGAGATCGAGCCCCTGGAGCTGCTCGACGATCCGGGCGACGCCGACCGGCCCCTCGAGCCGGGTCTCGGGCGTGACGTGCTGCCAATCGAGCAGGAAGCGCATCAGATCGCGAGCGGTCGCGGGCTCGACCGCCGCGCGGCGGCGAGCCTGCGAGTCCGCGTGGATGCGGGCGAGCAGTCGACGGGCGCAGACCTGCTCGTCGGGCCCGTCGTCCGCCTCGAGGCGCTCGAAGCGTCCACGCAGCACGAAGCCCTCGGCCTCGAGCCGCGCGATCCCGATCTCGACGAGGCCCGGGCGCACGCCGAGCCGCGCAGCCAGCGCGGCGATCCCGACCGGACCCGTCGTCTCGAGATGTCCGCGCAGGGCGTGGGCCACGGCCTCGTCCTCGCTCGCCGGCTCCGCCTCGTGCCCGAAGGCGCTCTGCTCGAGCCCGCTCCCCGACCCCGAGGCCTCGGGATGCAGCGCCCGGGCCCATCCGCTCCGCTCCGTGGCGACCCAGAAGGAGCCCGCAGAGGCCTCGATGGAGAAGGCGCGGCCGGCCGCCTCGAGCGCGCGGAAGAAGTGCTGCCAGGAGGCAGTCGGACGCCAGAGACCGACCGCGAGCAGCAGGTCGTGCAGCTCCTCGGCGTCGCGCGGACGCGGCTCCGCCTGGCTCCGCACGCGCGCGATCGCCCGGGCGTCGAGCTTCGAGAGGTCCCGCTGCTCGACCGGCAGCCCGCGTCGCATGCGGACCGCGCGGGTCCGCCGCTCCTCGAGCGGCGCGTCGTCGAGAAACGTGAAGGGCTTTCCGTTCAGGATCTCGTGAGCGAGGGGCGAGGGCTCGGTCGTCTCGGCGCAGAGGATCTCGAGGTCGTCCTGCTCGATGCGCGAGACGAGCCGCGCCAGACCCTCCGCGTCCATCGCATCCGTGAGGCAGTCGTGCATCGTCTGGCGGACGAGCGGGTGATCCGGGATCTAGATCGGCCCCGACACGTTCTCCTGGCAGGCTGCGGCCTGGGGAAAGACCGCCGCCATCAGATCGTCGG
Organism: uncultured Spirochaetaceae bacterium; assembly: GCA_964466005.1. Taxonomy (GTDB): domain Bacteria; phylum Myxococcota_A; class UBA9160; order UBA9160; family UBA4427; genus UBA4427. The sequence continues at coordinate 12,613 of CAYXLY010000049.1, forward strand.
ACTCCATCCTCTGGATCGCCGGCGGGTTCTTCTTGCCCTGACGAAAGCGCAGCACGACCAGTGCGCGATTCAGGTTCCAACGCCAACGCGCCGTGAAGAGCGGCGTCGGCAGGACCGCCTGACAGAGCGTGGCCTCGAGCCCGGTCGAGGTCAGGAAGCGCGGCACGTCGGCCAGCGGAAAGCTGTGATGCGGTCCCAGCGAGAGCACCAGGGCATCGTCGTTGGCGGCCGCCTGCAGCTCGAAGTTGAAGCTCTTGCAGAACTTCTTGCGCAGAGCCAGGCAGAGGGCGCGATTGAGGCGCCCGCCCCGCGGTGAATGGACGACGAGCTGCATGCCTCCGGCGTCGTCGAAGAAGCGCTCGAGCACGAGGCGATCCCGCGTGGGCAGTCCGCCCAGCGCGGCTCGCGAGACGCCGAGGTAGCGCGCGATCTGGATCGCCGCGTCGGCGCCGACGCCGGTCTCGGCCTCGAGCCAGCGACACGCCTCGGCCTCGTCACCGCGGGCGAGGATCGGCTCGAGGACCTCGCGCAGCATCGAGACCTCGTCCGAGAGCTCCTCGGTGCGCGCGGGGGCCTCGCCGGCCCAGAAGGGGACGTTCGGAGAGGCGCCCTCCGCGTCGACCACGCGAACCCGTCCCGCCTCGACACGCCGGACCCGCCAGGTCGAGCTGCCCAGGAGGAAGACGTCGCCGGGCAGGGAGTCGATCGCGAAGTCCTCTCCGACGGTGCCGATGAAGGTCTCGTCGGGATCGGCGACGACGCGGTAGTCGGCGACGTCGGGGATCGCGCCGCCCGAGGTCAGTGCGGCCAGCCGGGCGCCGCGCCGGGCCCGCAGGATCCCTCCGATCCGATCGCGATGGACATGGGCGGCGCGTCGCCCGCGACCGGTCTCGATCCCCTCCGAGAGGAGCTCGACGACCTCGTCGAAGGTCGTGCGAGAGAGGTCCTCGAAGGGCGCGGCCCTTCGCATCAAGGCGAAGAGCTCGTCCTCCTTCCAGGGCTCGGCGGCGCAGGCGGCGACGATCTGCTGCGCGAGGATGTCCAGCGGAGCCTTCGGCGGACGGACGCGATCGAGGCGTCCCGCGTGGACGCCGCGCAGGAGCCCGGCGCACTCGACCAGCTCGTCGCGCGTGAGCGGATAGAGACGCCCCTTCGGCAGTCCGCCCCGGAAATGACCCGAGCGACCGACCCGCTGCAGGAAGGTCGCGATGCTGCGCGGCGATCCGATCTGGCAGACGAGCTCGACCGGACCGACGTCGATCCCGAGCTCGAGCGAGGCCGTGGCTACCAGGGCTCGCAGCCGCCCCTCGCGCAGCGCCGACTCGACGCGCAGACGGCGCCCCTTCGAGAGGCTCCCGTGATGCGCGGCGACACCCTCCTCGCCGAGTCGCTCGGCGAGCTGATGGGCCAGACGCTCCGCCATCCGGCGCGTGTTCACGAAGACGAGGGTCGTCCGATGCCGTCTCACCTGCTCGGCGATGCCGTCGAGGATCTCGGCCATCTGCTCACCGGAGGCCACGGCCTCGAGCTCGCCGGCCGGAAGCACCGTCTCGAGGTCCAGGGCCCGGCGATGGCCTTCGTCCACGATCGTGCAGCGCGCTCCGCCCCGGGCGTCGACGCGACCCGGGCCGACGCCGACGAGCAGCCGGGCCAGGGTCTCGATCGGCCGTTGGGTCGCCGAGAGGCCGATGCGCGCCGGCCGCTCGGAGCAGCAGGCCTCGAGCCGCTCGAGGCTCACCGCCAGATGGGAGCCCCGCTTGTCGCGCGCGAGGGCATGGATCTCGTCGACGATCACCGTCCGCACGGGTCGCAGGATCTCCCGCCCCCGCGCCGAGGTCAGGAGCAGGTAGAGCGACTCCGGCGTGGTCACCAGGATCTGCGGCGGCTTCTTGAGCATCGCCGCCCGCGCCGAGGCCGGCGTGTCGCCGCTGCGCAGCCCGACGCGGATCGTCGGCGCAGGGAGCCCGAGCGCGCGCGCCGTCGCCTCGATCTCGCTGAGGGGCGTGGCCAGGTTCTCCTGGATGTCGGCCGCCAGCGCCTTCAGGGGCGAGACGTACAGGACCTCGACGCCCTCGGATCTTCCCCGCGTGCGGCTCTCGACGCGCGCGGGCGTCTCGGCCTCGAGCCGGAAGGGCTGGCTCGCGTCGCAGCCGAAGCGCGCGTCGGCGAGCGTGCGTCGATAGAACGCGTCGATGCAGACCAGGAAGGCGGCGAGCGTCTTGCCCGAGCCGGTCGGCGCGGCGATCAGCGTGTCCTCGCCCCGCCGGATCGCAGGCCAGCCCG
>CAYXLY010000050.1:0-2989 GCA_964466005.1 uncultured Spirochaetaceae bacterium
CGGACCAGAGAAGCTTCTCGGTGCCCGTGCTGATGCCGCTCCAGGCGACGTCGACGACGACGTCCTCCTCGGTCGGATCCACGAGCCTGAGCTCCTCGAGCGCCAGTCGACCGGGCTCCTCGAGCACGACGGCAGTCGTGATCAGGTCGCGAGCCTTCCCTGCTCCTGCATCGATGTTCGAGCGCGGATCCATGGTGTCATTTTAATTGGACATCATTAAGTGTCAAGTAAAAAAGACGATCCGCGAGCGGGGTCGATCTCGGGAGCGCCCGAGCGAGTCCGATGGCCCCGTCCTCGAGTCGGACGCACGGCGTCGGATCGCTCGCCCCGGGCTCGGACGACCTCATCCTGGGTGGAAACGATCCCGTGGCGACGCAGCTTCACATAGAGAGCCTGACGACTGAGCCCCAGGATTCCCGCCGCCGTCGTCCGATTCCCTCCGGCCCGCTCGAGCGCAGCCCGGATGAAGTCCCGTTCCACGAGATCCGTGGTGTCGCGGATCAGCTCGGAGAGCGGAACGCGACCGACCAGGTCCTTCGGGTCGCCGGAGAGCGTCGATCTAGGGTCGACTCCCTCCGGCCCGGGGCTGGATGCGCTCGCCTCCGATTCGCCTCGGGAAGACCTCCGAAGGACGAAGCCGATCGATCGGTCGTCCCCGACGGAGACCTGCGCGGCCGAGAGCTCGACCTCGACGCTCGCGCCGCCCTCTCCACGAATCGGAAGCAAGAGCGAGGCCACTCTGCCCCGACGGGTCAGCGTCTCCAGGATCGCAGGGAGATCGACGCCTGGCCGACCGAGCCGGTCGCCCAGAGAGGTTCCCTCGATCTGACGCATGTCGCTGGCGTCGAGCAGCGCGACGAAGGCCGCGTTCGCCTTCAGGATGAAGCCCTCCGCGTTGGTGAGGACCACGGCATCGGGAATCTCCTGGACCAGCGCTGCGATCGCCGCCTCGTCCCCGGATTCGAGCGGGCGCGCCTGCGGATCGATCCGCATCAGGAGGCGGGGGCCTTTCTCCGAGCGGAAGGGAACGGCAGAGACGCGGGCGCTCGCCCGGCCCTCCGTCAGACGAGCCTGCGCCTGGCAGGCTCGGCCCGACGCGTGCGCCCGCGAGAGCAACGCCTCGATCGCCGGCTCGCAATCGCGAGCGAAGCAGGACCGGGCATCCCGACCCGCCAGCTCGGAAGAAGGGATGCCGAGCAGACGTCCGGCGGCCTGATTCGCGTCGACGACCCGCAGCGTCCCGGCCTCGACCACGAAGGTCGCTTCGTGCGCACCGCTGAAGAGCAGCTGATAGCGGGACTCCGCTCGCCGCATTCTCCGGTAGTCGCGCTCCATCGCCTGCTGGGCTTCCTGCAGCTGCTGCTCTCTCGAGGCGGCGATCCCCAGATCCCGACCGACCAGCAGCATCTCACCGCGGCCCATCAGCTCGATTCCCGTATACGCGGCGAGGATCTCGACTCCCCGCATCGATCGCTGGGAGATCGGTCGAGGCGAGGCGGAGCCGATCGAGCGGATCTCCCGCAGCAGATCCCGCGCGGGCGATCGGGACTGCCGAGCGACCGTCTCGAGCCACGGACGTCCGGTCCATTCGCGGGCGGCCGTCGCCAGCGGGCCCTCCATCGCCGCGCTCACCGCGGCGCTGTCCTCGACGCGTCCGCTCGAGTCCAGCACGAGGACGACGTCGCTGAGAGTCAGCAGAAGCGACAAGGCGCCGTCGGGCGGCAGATCGACGGCCCGACCCCGTCCGCCGAGCCGGCCGAGGGCCGCCTTCACGATCGGCCTCGCGCGGCTCCGGCTCGCTCTGGCCGCCCGCTGACCACGACTACCAGGCCGGAGCCAGACGGACTTCCCGGGGAAGCTCGTTCTTCTTCGTGGGCACCAGATAGAGCTCGGCGAAGGTCGCCGCTCCGGCCACAGCCAGCACGAGCCGCTTCAGCCTCGCGACCATCCCTCCCCTGGCGCGGGCCGCGTCCGAGCTCGCACCGATCCGACGCAGCCGCTCGAGCAGTGCATGGAGGCGGGGATTGTCCAGATCGAGTGTGAAGGGGAAGACCTGCCGGGTGATCTCGGACGTGATCCGGAAGACCTCGAAGTCGTAGTCGGTCGGATCGAGTCCCAGAGCCGCGTGCAGCTCCGGTCGACCGTGATCCCGCACGTACATCGTCGAGAAAACGGCGACCAGGAAGAAGCGGATCCAGAGCTTGTTGAAGCCGCGCAGGAGCCGTGGATTCGCGCGCATCAGGAGGGCGAAGGCCTCTCCATGCCGGAACTCGTCGTTGCACCACCTCTCGAACCACTCGAAGATCGGGTGGAAGCGGAGCTCGGGATGGCGCTGGATCTGCCGATAGATCGTGATGTAACGGGCGTAGCCGATCTTCTCCGACAGATAGGTCGCATAGAAGATGAACTTGGGGCGGAAGAAGGTGTGCTTCTTCTCCTTGGAGAGGAAGCCGAGATCGACTCCGATGCCCAGGTCCTTGAGCCAGGTGTTGATGAAGCCCGCGTGTCGCGCCTCGTCCCGGCTCATCAGACCGAAGAGCTCGCGGATGTCGGGATTCTTCACGCGCTTCTTGATCTCGCCGTACAGGATGCAGCCCGAGAACTCGGCGGTGATCGAGCTGACGAGGAAATCGACCAGCTCCTTGCGCAGCGGCTCGGGGATCCGGAGGGGCTCGAGCTGGCCGTCCTTCCCCCCGACGCCCTCCTCCCGGACGAAGTGGGCGCGATTGACGTCACGGCGGAGCTCGTCGATCAGCTCGTCCCACTCGGCCCGCACGGCGCTGACGTCGAGACGCTCCATCTCCTCGAAGTCCGTGGTGTAGAAGCGCGGGCTGAGGACGGTGTCGGCCTGCGCCTTCCGGGTGGTGTCGTTCGGCAGGGTCTTCGGAATGGCGGCGTTCATCTCTCTCTCCTCGGCGTGAAGCTCGTCTCGTCGAGCCCCGTGAGTTCAAGGGTGCGGTCCTGCGATTCGTCTGCGGCTCTCATCGTG
>CAYXLY010000050.1:3089-14831 GCA_964466005.1 uncultured Spirochaetaceae bacterium
GGCGAGCCCTGTCGCGAGACGTAGAGCAGCCTTCCGAAGGCCGCGACGTTCGTCGGCCCGAAGGCATCGAGCTCGATCCGTCGACCGGTCGCGGAGTCCTCGAGCGAGAGCCTGCCGTCGGTCCAACGGGTCAGCCGAAACGCGGGCTCGCTTCCGATTCCCCGCAACATCCGTTCACGCGCGAGGCCGCGCAGCACGCTTCGGATGAAGCCGTTCGTGCCCGGAGCGAGGACATCGACCGGCCTCTGCCCGCCCGCCGTCTCCTCCAGCACGACGACCCGTCCATCGGGACGATCTTCGAAGCGGAGAGTGCGCGCCTCCACCGGCGTGGAGGCCAGGGAGGTCGTCGTCCCGATGCCGGTGATGCGCGCGGCGCCGGCCGAGAGCACGCTGAAGCCGAGAAGCACGGCGGCTCCCAGCAGGACACCTCGCGGAAAGGGGCGCTCCGACGTGAGATCAGCCATGTCCTCCTCCTCTCTCCTCTCTCATCCGGCCTCTCGGCTGCATCGTCGCTGGCCCCGGTCCGGACTCCCCGGCGCGGCTCACGAGGCCGCCGTCACCAGCTTGCCGAGCGTCTCTTCGCTCGCGGCCTTCGACGCTTCCCGGAGCGGGCTCGTCGACCTCTGCTCGGAGGTCGCCAGCGCTCGGGCCAGCAGCTCGGCCACGTGCTCTGCCTCGGGGATGCACCGAAGCGTCGGCTCGGCGTCCTTTCCGAATCGCCAGGGACGCGCGTGGGGCCAGAGCATCAGGGCACCGACCTGCTGGGCCCCGACCACTCGGAGGGAGACGTCACCGCTGCCGTCCGGGAAGCAGCGCAGATCCGCCGACTGCACGGTTCGGAAGGGCAGATTCACCGCCATCTGGATCGCGACCCCGAAGCGGACGACGACCCGACGATCCGTGATCGTGTAGACCGTGGCCCGGGTATTCAGCCAGGCCAGCAGCAGGAGCAGGGTGATCGCCGACACGAAGGGAACGAGCACCCAGCCCGCCTCGCTCACCGCGACCGCAGGCGTCCGTCCCTCGGCGAGCGACGAGAGCAGGCTCCAGGCGAGAATCACGCCGAAGTAGGCCAGCACCCAGTCCGTATGGAAGGCTCGTCGGGCGAGGCTCCGCAGGCAGGGCGAGCCCTGCCAGAGGATCTCTTCTCCCTCGGGCAACGACTCCGGCAATCCAGGAATGGGCTCGCATTCGTACTCGCCCGGGTGGTCGTGGCTGCTCATATCAAGGACTCCCGGCGCGCCGGCACGGCGTAGAGATGGCCGCTGGCGTAGTAGGCGCAGATCTTCTCCTCCTCCAGCTGGGTCACCTGGGAGTCCGACCGGAGAGCGGGTGCCTGCGCGAACTGGGTGGAGAGGATCGAGGCCACCTTGACCCGACCCTGGCGACGATCGATTCGGGAGAGGGCGATGGGCAGCAACACGCTCCTTCCGTTCTCCGACCCGGCGCCTGCCCCCGCCTCTGCGACAGCGAGATCGACCTCGAGGTAGCGGACCTGGGACTCCGCCAGGTCGACCCAGATGTCCGAGACGGTGCCCCCGATCCCGCCGTCGGCGCCGACGACGTCCATTCCGCGAGGATCGGGATCCCGTGGCTCGACGCGGTAGCCGGTGGCGACGCGCATCGGCACGATCCGGGGCTCGCCCTCCACCGTGAGCTCGGGTCGATCGGCTCGCATCGCGTACGCGCCGGGCCCGACCTCGGCCAGCAGCGGGTCGCCGATCGGCTCGAGCGGCGCTCCTTCCCAGGCAGCGATGGGCTCCGCCTGGATGGGTCGCTCGTCCGTCTCGTCGTGCGGAGCGTGATAGGTGCTGCCGTCGGCGAGCAGGAACTCCTTCGGCGAGGGCATCCTGGGAAATCCCTCGAGACGTCCGCGAGCGGGTCCATCCGATTCGAGGGGATAGCCTTCGCGCTTGTCCTCGCGACGCAGATAGAAGATCAGCCCCGCGAAGAAGATCCAGAAGACGTAGAGCACGACCTGGGCGACATCGATGTATCCCGTCAAGGCACCTGTGGGCATGAGCTGGACCTCCTTGGGCAGATTCGGCGACGCACGCTCGAGGCTGTGGGCCGATGCCTGATCTCTTCCTTCTCGTCATCGGCTCTCGATCGAGCCATCCATCCGGAGGTCGCGCTCCGTCCCCCGATCAGCCGGGGAACTCGGCGAGACCGAAGCTCGAAGAACGCATCGCGTCGGACTCGTTCGTGGACTGCACCAACGGACCGATCGCGATCAGGGTGGCGAAGAGCAACGCGATCTCGAGGTGGTAGACCGCCGCATAGCCGACCACCTGACTCGTCAGCGCAGGTCCCAGGAGCCCGCCCTCCGCGAGCGCGGCGATCGCGTCCCGAAGGCCTCCGCCCAGGGCGACGCCGACGCCTGCCGCCGAGGCCTGGACCGCGCCCCAGGCACCGAGCGCGAGCCCGCTTCCTCCCGCGCGATCGAAGCCCATGGCTGCGGTCAGGGTGCCGACCCCGAAGAGGCCGCCGCCGAAGCCGATCAGGGCCGTGCCGATCCGGAAGAGCGTCGGGGACTCCGCGGTGGCCGAGAGGATCACGGCGGAGAAGGCCACGACTCCGATCAGCGCGCCCACCGCCGACAGGCGATGAAGATCCGCGCCCCGAGCCAGCCATCGTGCCGCCACCGCGCAGGCGGCCAGGGTCCCGGCCGCGAGTACCGCGGTCAGCGTCGTCGTGGCGCCGACGGCCAGATGGAGGATCTCGCCTCCGTAGGGCTCGAGCAGGATGTCCTGCATCGTGAAGCCCGCCGTCCCGAGCCCTACCGCGATCAGGAAGCGCGCGGAGCGCGGGTCGCGTCCGAAGCGCTGCCAGGCGTCGCGAAAGGACGGGCGGGGACCCGCGACCTTCGCCGTCCGCTCGGGATCCCGAGGCTCCTGCTTCCAGAGCGCGATGCCGTTCGACACGAGGGCCACGACGGCCGCGCCCTGGATGACCTGGATCAGCCGGATCTGGCCGAACTCCGCCAGCAGCCCTCCGAAGATCAATGCGCTGCCCGCCATCCCCAGCAGGAGCATCACGTAGAGGAGCGCCACGACTCGCGGTCGGGACTGCGGGGACGCGAGGTCGGTCGCGAGCGCGAGCCCTGCCGTCTGCGTGGTATGGAGACCGGCTCCCGCGAGCAGAAAGGCGAGCGCGGCTCCGGCCGGTCCGATCCAGGCGGGCCCCTGCGAGTCGCCCGAGAGCACGAGCAGGGCGAAGGGCATGATCGCGAGGCCGCCGAACTGCAGCAGCGATCCCATCCAGATATAGGGCACCCGACGCCATCCGAGCGCGGATCGATGCGTGTCGGACCTGAAGCCGATCAGCGCGCGCAGGGGTGCGAAGACGATCGGCAGCGAGACCATCGACGACACGATCCAGGCCGGCACGCCGAGCTCGACGATCATGACCCGGTTGAGCGTTCCGTTCAGCAGCACGAGGGTCATGCCCACGGAGACCTGGAAGAGGGAGAGCCTGAGCAATCGTCCGAGGGGCAGATCCGCGCTCGCCGCGTCCGCGAAGGGCAGCAGACCGGTGCCGAGCCTCATCCAGCCGCGTGCGAGCGTGTCGTGGATCGCCTTCATCGGTTCGGCTCGAGCTCCATGGCGTGCGAGATGTAGAAGCCACGCGCGATGCGCTCGCTGCGGGCGGGCCGCCAGCCAGCGAGCGCCGGCTCGGTCTCGAGCCGACTCCGGAGAGCCGATTCCGCGAGCGGCTCGATCGCCGGGGCCCGATCGGAGCGCGGGAAGAGCCGACCGACCGAATGCATCAGCGCCAGCCCGGGCGTCCTCGGAGCGAAGGTGAAGAGCAGGGAGGCCCCGGTCCGCGAGGCGAGTCCCGAGAGCATGCGGACGAGATCGTCCGCCGCATAATGGATCATCGAGTCCATCGCGACGACGTGGTCGAACGTGCCGAGCCCCGGGTCGAGCATGTCCCCGACCCGCAGCTCGACCCGGCCGTCGCCGACCCGCGTCATCCGGTCCCGACCGAGCTCGACGAGCTTCGGCGAGAGGTCGACCGCCACGACGTCCGCCCCACGGCGCGCCGCCTCGACGGCGAAGGCAGCCGTCCCGCAGCCCGCATCCAGCAGACGCAGGCCCCGCAGATCGGGAGGCAGCCAGGAGAGCAGCGTCTCGCGCATCTCGTCCCGACCGGCCCGCACGGTGGCCCGGATCCGACCGACCGGAGCCGTCGAAGTCAGTCGGCTCCAGGCCTCGACCGCCGTTCGGTCGAAGTAGTTCTCGAGCTCGCCGCGGCGCGTCTCGTAGGAGCCTCCGTCGAGGGCGGACGCCTCGCGGGCGTCTCCCACGAAGGCCTCACGGGGCTCGCAGGACGGGTAGGGATGGGGAAGCGTGCTCATCTCGTCGGCCTCGCGTGCTCGGTCAGTCGAAGCCCAGAAGGTCGAAGATCTCCCGATCCTTCATGGGCTCCGCGATCATCGGCTCCGTGCCCGCCCAGAGGGCAGCCGCGAGCTTCATGTATTCCTTCTGCACCATCTCGACCTCGGCCGAGGGCTCCATCTCGAAGAGCGTCGCCTTCTTCAAGCGACTCCGTCGGATCACGTCGAGGTCGGGGAAGTGGGCCATCGTCTGCAGGCCCACCCGATCGTTGAAGCGGTCGATCTGATCGCAATCGGCGCTGCGATTGGCGACGACGCCCCCGATCCGGACCTTGTAGTTCTTCGACTTGGCCTGGATGGCGGACACGATCCGGTTCATCGCGAAGATCGAATCGAAGTCGTTGGCCGTGACGATCAGGGCCCGATCCGCGTGCTGCAGGGGCGCCGCGAACCCCCCGCAGACCACGTCCCCGAGCACGTCGAAGATCACCACGTCCGCGTCTTCGAGGAGATGATTCTCCTTCAAGAGCTTCACGGTCTGCCCGACGACGTAGCCGCCGCAGCCGGTGCCCGCCGGCGGTCCCCCCGCCTCGACGCACATCACGCCGTTGTAGCCCTCGTATACGAAGTCCTCGACCCGGAGCTCCTCCGAGTGGAAGTCGACGGACTCCAGGATGTCGATCACGGTCGGCACGAGCTGCTTGGTCAGCGTGAAGGTCGAGTCGTGCTTCGGATCGCATCCGATCTGGAGTACGCGCCGCCCGAGCTTCGAAAAGGCGACGGAGAGGTTCGAAGAGGTCGTGCTCTTGCCGATGCCGCCCTTTCCGTAGACCGCGAATACCTTCGCGTTCCCGATGCTCACGGAGGGGTCCAGCGACACCTGGACGCTCCCCTCTCCGTCTCCGCGTGAAATCGTATCGATGACGGTCATGCAGCGACTCCTGGTTGGATGCCTTCGACCCGGTCCTCGAGCTCCATGCCCGCATCGCGCAGGGCCTCGAGCATGTCGGGGTCCGGGGACCAGTAGGCACGTTCGTGTGCCTCGAGAAGCCTGTGGGCGACGCGCACGGACGCGGTCGGATTCAGCTCGGCCATGCGCTCGCGCATCTCCGCGTCGAGGACGTAGGTCGTCGCCAGCTGGCGATAGACCCAGGGCGCGACCTGTCCCGTCGTGGCGGACCATCCCATGGTGTTGGTGACGTGCGACTCGATCTGTCGGACGCCTTCGTAGCCGTGGCGAAGCATGCCCTCGTACCATTTCGGGTTCAGCATCCGGGTCCGGGTCTCGAGCGACACCTGCTCGCCGAGGGTCCGGACGGTGGAGTCGCCCCGCGTGTGATCGCCGATGTAGACCGGAACCCCGTCGCCCGAGGCGCGCTGGATCGCCCGGCTGATGCCGCCGAGATTGTCGAAGTACACGTCGACCGTCGTGACGCCGATGTCGACCGAATCGAGGTTCTGGTAGGCGAGGTCGACCCCGGCGAGCACGCTCTGCAAGAGGTCCGCCCTCTGCACGGGCTCGCCGGTCCGGCCATAGGCGAAGCTCTTTCTCCGGGTGTAGGCCTCCGCCAGGTCGTCCTCCTCGTTCCAGAGATCGTTCTGGACGAGGTTGCCGACGTTCGCTCCGTAGGTGCCCAGGGAGTTGCTGAACACCCGAAGCGACGCGGTCTCCAGATCGCAGCCATGCTTCGCCTGCAGCTCGAGCGAACGCTTGCGCACGAAGTTCCGCTCGAGGGGCTCCTCCGCGCTCGCGGCGAGATAGGAGGCCTCCGCCAGCAGCCGCGTCTGGAAGGGGAACAGGTCCCGAAAGATTCCAGACAGGGTCGTCACCACGTCGATTCGCGGTCGCCCCAGATCCTCGAGCGGGATCAGGGCGGCGCCGGCGAGCCGTCCGTAGCTGTCGAAGCGGGGTCGAGCCCCGATCAGCGCGAGAGCCTGGGCGATCGAGGCGCCCTCGGTCTTCAGGTTGTCGGTTCCCCAGAGCACGATGGCGATCGACTCGGGCAGCGGATGCCCGTCGCGCTCGTGTCGCTCGATCAACCGCTCTGCCTGGCGCTGGCCGTCCCGTACGGCGAAGGCGCTCGGCATCCGGAAGGGATCGAACCCGTGGAGGTTGCGGCCCGTCGGCAGCACGTCGGGCGTCCGAAGGACGTCGCCCCCTGGCGTGGGGCGGATGAAGCGGCCATCCAGCGCCCGGATGAGCGCCGGGAGCTCGTGATCCTCGGCCAGCAGCCGTGCGGTCGGCTCGAGCGCCCGAAGACAAGCGAGCATCCGATCGTTGCGCTCTCCCTCGCCCGCCGACAGCGCGGCGGAAGGCGATGCGCCCTCGACGAGGGCCTCGATCACCCGGCGATCCGGCTGCGTCGAGTGGGCCGCGTCCGCGACCGCCATCAGCAGATCGACCCGCTCTTCCACGGAGGGCGCCTCGCCGACGACATGGAGGCCGCAGGGAATCAGGGTCTGCTCGAGCTCCCGCACGGCCTCCGTGAGCTCCCGGATGCGATCCGCTGCCTCGCTCTTCCAGGCGGGCTCGGCGGGGACGAGATCGAGCTCGGCCGCCTGGGCCTGGATCAGATCGGCCAGCTCCTCGCGCTCTCCCGCCTCGGCAGGCGTGGCGGCCCGCCAACGCTCGATCGACGCTTCGAGCTCGGTCAGCCCCCGATAGAGGCCGGCATGCGCGATCGGCGGCGTCAGATGGCTGATCAGCGTCGCTCCGCTGCGCCGCTTCGCGATCACGCCTTCCGAAGGGTTGTTCGCCGCATAGAGGTAGAGGTTGGGCAGATCGCCGAGAAGCCGGTCCGGCCAGCAGGACGCGGCGAGCCCGACCTGCTTGCCGGGCATGAACTCGAGCGCGCCGTGGGTCCCGAAGTGAAGCAGCGCATCGGCCCCGAAGTCCTCGCGCAGGAAGCGGTAGAAGGCGGAGAAGGCGTGCGTGGGTGCGAAGCCCTTCTCGAAGAGCAGTCGCATCGGATCGCCCTCGTAGCCGAAGGCCGGCTGGACTCCCACGAAGACGTTTCCGAGCTGGACGCCCAGGACGAAGATCGAGCCGCCATCGCTCTGCTGTCGGCCCGGCGCCGGACCCCACTGCGCCTCGATCTCGGCGAGCCAACGCTCGTCTCGAACGTGCTCGTCGACCGGGATCCGCTTGTGGACGTGAGCATGTGCGCCGAGCTGCTCGGCGTTCCCCCGGACCACCCGCTCCCTCAGATCCTCGACGCTGTCGGGCACCTCGACCGAATAGCCCTCCCGACGCAGGGCGAGCAGGGTCCGGTAGAGCGACTCGAAGACCGAGAGATACATCGCGGTGCCGGTATTGCCGGCATTCGGCGGGAAGTTGAACAGGACGATCCCCACCTTGCGTTCCGCCCGAGGCGTCTCTCGGAGCGAGACCAGACGATCGACCCGGGCCGCGAGGGCCTCGACCCTCTCGGGATGCGCCTTCATGTCCCGGGTGCGATCCGCAGAGGCCTCGGAAGATCGGCCGCCGAAGACCATCGGGGCCGTCGCTCCGTCGAGCTCGGGAATCGCGACCATCATCGTCGCCTCGAGCGGCAGGAGCCCCGCATCGGATGCCTCCCACTGCTCGAGCGTCTGGAACTCCACGGCGTGAGCCGCGACGTAGGGAACGTCGAGGCGGGCGAGCATCTCCTCTGCCGCGCCGGCATCGTTGTAGGCCGGACCGCCGACCAGGGAGAAGCCCGTCAGGGAGACCACCGCGTCCACGATCGGGCTGCCCTCCTCCATGAAGAAGCGCTCGATGGCCGGCCGGGAGTCGAGCCCGCTCGCGAAGGCGGGGATCACGCGCAGGCCCCTCGCCTCGAGGGCGTCGATCACGCCGTCGTAGTGCGCCGTGTTTCCGCCGAGCACGTAGGACCGCATCACGAGCAGTCCGACCGTGCCGCGGGCCTTGCGCCGGGCGCCGGGCAGCCGGTCGCTCGTTCCCGCGAGTCCTCCGGGAAGACGGGGGTGGTAGACGCCGACGTCGGGATACTCGACCGGCAGATCCGCCTTCACCCGCCCGCGCAAGCCCCGACGCGGGCCGTCCGCATAGCGGTTCACCAGGAAGCGGATCATGTGCTCGACGTTCCGATCCGATCCCGCCAGCCAATACTGCATCGTCAGCAGGTAGGCCCGGACGTCCTGAGCCGTCCCCGGGATGAAGCGAAGGATCTGGGGCACGCGCCGGAGCATGGCGGCCTGACGCGCTCCCGGCGTGCCTCCCTCCTTCTTGCTCTTGCGCAGGCCGCGGAGCCGGGAGAACACGCTGGTCTCGTCGCCGTTCATCTCGAAGCGGCCCATTCGGGTGAGCTGCGCGACCGGGCTGGCCGACATGCAGCCGATCATGGCGTCGCATTCCATGCGGCGACGCTCGAGCCAGGGCAGGACCGGCTCGATGTGATTCTCCATGAAGAGCATGTGGGCGATGATGAGGTCGCCCTGCTCGATCTCCGCGCGACAGGCCTCGAGCGCAGCGGGATCGTCCGCCCACTCGGCGGCCACGTGCATGCTCAGGGAGAGCCCCGGCAGGTCCTTGGCCAGAGAGCGGCGAGCCCGGGCCACGGCCCCAGACAAGTGACCGTCCAGCGTCACGATGACGACGCGAATGGATTCCGATTCAGCGACCGAAGTGGGCTTTCGCATCGTAGAGGGTCTCCAGGCTGATGGATTCGAGGCCGCGCTCTGCGGCGTATCGCTCGGTGTTGCGCCGCGCCTTGCCCCGCACGAAGAACGGGATCTTGCGCAGCTCCGAAGCGGCCTCGGGCTGCCACGCGAGGATCAGGTCGGCTTCGGCGGAGTCGGGCTCGGATCGAGGCTCGAGCGCGGGCTCGGGAGAGCTCTCGAGCGGAGACGCGCCCTCGGCGAGCGTGGAGGCGAGATGCGAGGGGACGGCATCGTCGTGGAACTCGAAGTCGTCGCGGAACATCGTGAGGAGATGCTCCTCGAGACCCATGAGCAGGGGATGGATCCAGGTGTCGAAGATCACGTTGGCGCCCTCGAATCCCATCTGGGGCGAGTAGCGCGCGGGAAAATCCTGGACGTGCACCGGCGACGAGATGACCGCACAGGGAATGCCGAGGCGCTTGGCGATGTGTCGCTCCATCTGGGTGCCGAGGACGAGCTCCGGCTGGAGCTCGGCGACCTGCTTCTCGACCTCGAGATAGTCGTCGGTGATCAGGGCCTCGAGGCCGTATTCTTCGGCGGCGGACCGGACCTCCCGGGCCAGCTCGCGGCTGTAGGTCCCGATCCCGACCACGTCGAAGCCGAGCTCCTCGCTCGAGATGCGCGCCGCCGCGAGCGCGTGGGTCGCATCACCGAACACGAAGACGCGCTTGCCGGTCAGATAGGTCGAGTCGACCGAACGCGAGTACCAGGGCAGCCGGGATTGCGGGGGCTCGAGGGCGTGGTCCACGTCGACGCCGACCTTCTCTCCGACCTCGCGCAGGAAAGCCCGCGTGGCCCCGACGCCGATCGGCACCGTCGTGACGGTCGGCTGTCCGAAGCTCCGCTCGAGCCAGGCGCAGGCCGTCCGCGCGATCTCGGGATGCAGACACACGTTCGCGTCGGCCTCGGGGAGGCGGAGCAGGTCCTCCGGAGTCGCGCCCTCCGGAGCGACGACGTCCACCTCGACACCCACCGAGGCCAGCAGCCGCGTGACCTCCTCGACGTCGTCCCGGCAGCGGAACCCGAGCGCCGAGGGACCGAGGAGGTTCACTCTCGGGGCTCGGCCCTCCGGTCGCGGCGCGCGCGACGAGCCGGGCGCCGGGACCCGCGAAGCCAGGAGGCTTCGGACGAGGGCGTAGAAGGTCTCGCTCGCGCCCCAGTTCTCCTTCTTGGAGTAGGCGGGGAGCTCGAGCGGGACGACCGGAATCGGCAGCCCCATCCCCATCGCCAACGGTCCCGGCTGGTCCTGGATGAGCTCCGCCGTGCACGACTCGCCCACCAGCAGGACGCTCGGCTCGAACCGCTCGTAGGCGTCCCGAACGGCCGTCTGGACCATCTGCGCCGTGTCTCCGCCGAGGTCCCGCGCCTGGAAGGTCGTGTAGCTGACGCTCGGCCGCTCATCGCGGCGCTCGATCATCGTGAAGAGGAGATCGGCGTAGGTGTCGCCCTGCGGCGCATGAAGGACATAGTGGACGCCCTTCATCGAGGTCGCGATGCGCATGGCCCCGACGTGAGGCGGTCCTTCGTATGTCCAGAGGGTCAGCTCCACGCTCAGACCTCCAGCCGTTCGCGCCGCTCGAGAGGCCGAGCGAAGAGCTCCGCCAGGTCCGCTGCCTGCTCGAAGCCGTGGATGGGGCTGAACACGAGCTCGATCGACCACTTCGTTCGCAGCCCCTCGGCCTCCAGCGGGTTGGCGAGGCCGAGCCCGCAGACCGTGAGGTCGGGTCGGTCCGCGCGAAGTCGATCGAGCTGGCGGTCGACGTGCTGGCCTTCCGAGAGCCGGACGCTGGCCGGCAGCAGATCGAGCTCGCGGGCCATGCGCTGTCGATCCAGATAGGGAACGCCGACCTCGACCAGCTCCATCCCGCACTCGCGCTCGAGGAATCGGGCCAGCGGAATCTCCAGCTGGGAGTCGGGCAGGAAGCTGATCCGTCTCGCTGCGAGTCGGGGGCGATGTCGCTCGAGAGATTGCCGGGCGCGTCGGATCGGCTGGGCGGTGACGGCCTCGAGTCGCTCGCGCGACACGCCCCAGTCCTGCGCCGCCGCCGCCAGCCACTCGAGCGTGCCTTCGATGCCGAAGGGATGCGGCGCCTCCAGATGACGTGCACCGCGAGCCTCGAGCGCGCGCGCCGTCTCTCCGAGGAAGGGCTGAGCCAGCAGGAATCGCGTCCCGGAGCCGATGGGAGGAAGCTCCGTCGAGCGCCTGGGCGGCAGGAAGTGGACGGGCCCGATCCCGAGCTGGTCGAAGAGCCGGACGAACTGGTCCTCGACGATGTCGGGCAGCGCGCCCACGACCAGCAGGGATCGTCGCTCCTCTTCCTGATCGGGAAGCTCGTCCTGATCGGGAAGCTCGTCGACCAAGGCCCTGAGACAGCGATCCTCGCCCTGCGTGAAGGTCGTCTCGATTCCGCTTCCGGAGTAGTCGAGCACGCGGACGCGGCCGCGATGGGCCAGGGAGAGCCGTTCGGCCGCCTTGCCGAGATCGAGCTTGATCACCTCCGACGGACAGGACCCCACCAGGAACAACATCTTGATGTCCGGCCGCCGTTCGAGGAGTCGATGTACGATGCGGTCGAGCTCTTCGTTGCAGTCGGCCATGCCGGCGAGATCGCGCTCCTGGAGGATCGCGGTCGCGAAGCGCGGCTCCGAGAAGATCATCACGCCGGCCGCCGACTGGATCAGATGGGCGCAGGTGCGCGAGCCGACCACCAGGAAGAAGGCGTCCTGGATCTTGCGGTGCA
>CAYXLY010000051.1:0-14813 GCA_964466005.1 uncultured Spirochaetaceae bacterium
GACATTGCTCTCGATCGTCGCCAGATTGCCTGCGAGCGGGAGATCTGCGGCCATATAGGGCATCACCTGCATCAAGCCGATGGCGCCCTTCCCGCTCTCCGCCCAGGGTCGCGCGTCACTCTCCACCAGCAGGACGGCGGTCACCAGGAAGGGGTCCAGTCCGTAGCGCCGGCTGCTTCGCAGCACGGCCTCGATCACCCGATCCTGCTCCTGGAGGGAGAGGGAAGACCTTCTCTCGCGCAGGTGGGCCACCAGCGCCGCCGTCACCGCGGGACGGGCCGCGTCGATCCGGTCCATCTCCTCGACGAAGCGCCCCCGCATCCTCGCGTCGGTCCCGGCCCCGCGCCCTCCCACAGGTCCGTCCAGCACGAAGAGCAGGCCGAAGACCCCCAACGCCCAGGTTCCGAGGCGACGTGCGGTCATCGAAGTCTCCCGCTCTCGAGCGGATCGCTTCCGTCCGGAATCCCTCAACCGCCCGATCTCCTGTCCACCAGTGCACGTGTCCACGGGTCCACGAGCTCGCCAGTCGACCCTGCTCGGATTGCGCGTCCGGAAGACCTCCCGGACTCGTCGCGACATGCCCGACTCCCAGCCCGCCGAGGATACCGGCGCGACGACCGTCGGGCCACGCGAAGACGAGAGGGCGGACACGCCTTGCCCGCAGGGAAGCGGACGGCGACGGCGGGGCCTCCGTCGGGCCCCTGCGAGCCGGTTCGGGTCTCCGCGGGAGCTTGCACGGAGCCCTCTGTGGGAGTTGTGTGGGGATTGCGCGGGGCATGAGGGTCAGGCCTTTCCACTACAACTCTTTCGGCCTTGCTGTTAGGATCGGCGCTTCCCGGGATCCCCTGCCGCCTCTGCGACCCGTCGTCGGAGAGGTCGGAGGTCGGAGAGGGACTCATGAGGCTCTGCGCGTGACGACATCGACCCGGCGAGCGGGATCCATGGCTCCCCGCGCCCCCTCCAGCGTCAGCCCCCACGGCCGCCTCCACGGCAGCGGGAACGAGTCCGCCCTCCGCCTCGAGGGTGCCATGCGGGATCTGCTCGAAGGCCTCGCAGCGCTCGATCCCCTGCTCGCAGCGCTCGACCGCCGAGGCTTCGTGGCGTGGATGAGCCCCGCGTGGGCCGCCGCTCGGGGGGGCCTGTCGCGATGCCTCGGACGCCCACTGATCGATCTTCTGCTCGAGCAGGTCGATGCCTCGGACGAGTCCGGCCGGAGACGCTTGCGGGAGCTCTTCTCCCATCTCGAAGATCTCTCCGCGGGGGCACCCGCCCGCCGGATCCGACTCGGCTCGGAGTCGCTCTCGACGACGGGTCTGGTGGAGATTCGCGTCTCCTGCACGCCCGACCGATCTTCGCCGGGTCTCGTGCTGTGCAGCCTGCGCCCGATGCCTCCCCCGGACGCGGCATCCCGGACGAGCTCTCTTCAGGAGCGTTCCGGCGAGTCCGAGGATCCCCTGTCCAGCCGACCCTGCTCGTCCCCGCTCTCCTCGTCCCAGATCTCCTCCTCCCAGCTCTCCTTCGTCTTCGACTCGACACCCGACGGTGTCCTCACCCTCGACGCGCTGGGATGCGTGCGATCTGCCAACCAGGCGACGGGGCGACTGCTGGGGCACGCCCCGAGCGATCTGATCGGTCACCCCATCGCCTGCTTCATCGCCGACCCGGCGAAGGCCGAGCCGCTCGCCGCCCGCCTGGCGACCCACGGCGAGATCCGCGCCGAGGAGATCGAGGTCGCCCGCTCGGACGGCTCGCGGAGCTGGCTCTCCATCTCGGCCCGCATCCAGGAATCGACACGGACCCGGGGGACGTCACCGGGAGCGCCGCGGGGCGAGACGGTGGTGTTCATCCGGGACGTGAGCGAGCGACACGAGGCGCGACGTGCCCTCGAGAGCAAGAACGAAGAGCTCGAATGCTATGTCCGCAGTGTCTCCCACGACCTGCGCTCGCCGTTGATGGCCCTGCTCGGATTCACCCGGCTGCTTCGCGACGAGCAGGGTCGCCTGCTCGACGCCTCGGGCCTTCACTTCCTCGACCGCATCGAAGAGGCCGGACGCAACATCGATCGGCTCCTCCAGGACATGCTCGAGCTCTCGCGGATCGGAGCCGTCCCCGAGTGTCGGGTCCAGGTCGACCCGCGTCCGGTGCTTCTGCAGATCCAGGCCGAGCAGAAGCTCAGGCTCGAGGAGAGGGGACTCGAGCTCTCGATTCCCGACTCACCCCCGGTGCTGCACTGCGACCGCACGCGCCTCTACCAGGTCCTCTCGAATCTCATCGGAAACGCGGTCGAGCACCGGGGGCCGGAGCCCGGTGGACGCATCGAGGTCGACGTCCGGTCGGTCTCCGAGGGCTGGGAGATCTCGGTCGAAGACGACGGTCCGGGGATCGCGCCGGAGGACTGCCACCGAATCTTCGAGATGTTCCAGACCGCGCGCTCGAGCGGACGTTCCAAGCGCAGCAGCGGGCTGGGCCTGGCGATCGTGAAGAAGATCGTCGAGACCCATCGCGGTCGGATCCGGGTCGAGAGCGAGCCCGGTCGTGGGGCCCGCTTCGTCGCCTTCCTGCCCGCTCCGACCCCGACGGCGGTGCCAGACGACCCGATCGCGCCGGGTGGGCCTCGCTAGCGCGAGCCGCCGGCCTCGCGTACCGTGCGCCGCCAGGAAACCCATGTATCCCGAACTCTTCACCCTTCCACTCCTCGGATGGCCCGTCAGCAGCTTCGGCGCCGCGATGGCCGTCGCCTTCCTCGTCGGGTACGCGCTCGCGATTCCCCGCATGAAGGAGGAGGGGCTCGACCCCGACGACGCCGCCAACATGCTGATCTGGATCATGATCGGCGGGGTCCTCGGCGCGAAGCTCTACTACGCGGTCGACGTCTCGCTGCGCGGCGAGGGCGAGTTCCTTCCGTCGCTCTTCGCCCGCGCCGGAATGACCTTCTACGGCGGCCTCATGGGGGGAGCGCTGGCCGGCGCCCTCGGCTGCCGCTTCTACAAGATCCCGCTCGTGCCCTTCGCGAACGCGGCGGCGCCGTCGCTCGCCATCGGCCAGGCCATCGGCCGCATCGGCTGCTTCCTCGTCGGCGACGATTACGGCCGGGCGACCGACGTGCCCTGGGGCATCGCGTTCCCGAACGGGGCGCCTCCGGTGGACCACCCCGTCCACCCGACCCAGCTCTACGAGTTCGGATGGCTCGGCCTCGTGACGCTCCTGCTCTGGCAGCGACGGCGCAGGAGCCCCTCGCTCTTCGGCGAGTACCTGATGTTGAACGGGGCGGGTCGCGCGGTGATCGAGCACTGGCGCGTGAACCCGCGCGTGGCCCTCGGGCTCTCCGAGGCCCAGTGGATCGGAGTGGCGCTCGTCGTCCTGGGCGTGCTGCTGTGGACTCTGGCGCGGCGGGGAGCTCTGGATCAGGCCGAGGTCGCGTCGAGTCGGAGCTGAATCTGCTTGGCTGCATCGGCGACCGCGTCGGGGTCGCCGTCTTCCTCGACCAACCGATCGATCCGCGACAGAGCCGACGCCGCGAGTCGGGCGAAGTCTCGCTCGAGCTCGTGAGCCCCGAGATCGACCCAGGCCTCGAGACCCGCCAGGCTGCTCTCGTAGTCCCCGTCGAGAAAGGCCTGCATCCCCTCGGCGTAGAGCATCAGCTGATCGATCTCCGCGCGGGGCGCCTCTGGATAACGGGCCGCCTCGCGCAGCGTCCGAACGGCCTCGACGAAGTAGGCGCTCTCGAGCAGGGAGCGCGAGGCCTCGATCAAGCCCGTGACGGGACTGCCATGCATCGCCTCGAGCAGCCCCTCGAAGCCTTCGACGAAGGCGACGTCCACCTGCTCGCGACGGCTGAGCAGGAAGCGGCTGACGATGCGTTCGCCCGTCCTCTCCACGAGCAGTCGGCGGAGCTGATCACGGGTCTGGGCCAGGAGGATGCGAACCTCCGCCACGATCTCGTGCAGCCGGGAGAGGCTCTTGTCGAGGATGCGATCGAACTCGACGAAGAGCGCTTCCGCCTCGTCGTCCTCCGAAGCCGCGCGCAGCGCGGCCACGCGCGGTGCGTAGACCTCGCGCTGATAGAGGCTCTCGCGAAGCTTCATCGACTCGTGGAAGAGGGAGCCCACCGCAAGGTCGAAGAGCGCCTCCCGGCGAACGGCCTGGGTCGCCACGATCTCCTCGGCCCGGAAGAGACGATGGCTCCGCTCCTTCAGCCGATAGAGGACCGAGCGCTCGTCGTCGCCGACGAGGCTTCGAAGGGCGTCGAAGGGGATCTCGTCGGGCGGATGGGCGGCGAAGAGGCGGCTCAGCTCGGCGTGGGCCGTGAGGAACTCCCGAACGATCTGCACGAAGTCGGAGGCGTCGGTCGTCGCGATGCTCATGTCCCTCTGTCCGTCCTCTTCCGGAGCGTGTGACCCTGCCGCTGCCCGGAGCGGATCGGCCCGCAGTCCCCGATCTCCGAAGACCGCTCCTCTCGTGACCGCTCGGCCCCTCGCGGGAGAAGGACTCGACGACGCGGAAGCGATGCGCCTGGACGGGACCTCGATTCCGACGGCGACCGCGGTCTCGGCGGGAGCCGGAGCCGGGTCAGGTCGGATGGCTTCTAGAATAGAAGAGGGTCGAGCGAGGGCAATGGAACCGATTCGCGCGCCGGCTGTCTTCACCTGGAACGTCGAGCCCGGAGTCGTCTCGGCCCTCCCGTGGGGTCCATGCAACGCTTCGCGGCTCCGGGTCCGCGGGATCTGCTTGTCTCGACTCGCGCCGTCTCCTAAGTTCCGACGGTTCCGAGCCCGCCAAGTACCGTATCTGGAAAGGAAAATCAGCGATGACCGAGCCCGAACGCGAGAGCATGGAAGTCGACATCCTCTACGTCGGGGCAGGCCCCGCCACCCTGGCCTCCGCCTACCACCTCATGAAGCGGGTCGAGGCCCACAATGAGACCTGCGAGGCGCGCGGCGAGAGCCCGATCGAGCCGCCGACGATCCTCGTGATCGAGAAGGCCGAGAACATCGGCGAGCACCAGCTCTCCGGGGGCGTGATGAACCCCAAGGCGATCCAGGAGCTGATGCCCGACTACCTGGAGCAGGGCTTCCCCATCGAGTACACGTGCGAGAAGGACTACTTCTGGATGTTCACGCGGAAGGGCACGATCAAGTCGCCCATCACGCCGCCCATGTTCAAGAAGAAGGGCTACCACGTCGTCTCGCTCTCCAACGTCGTGAAGTGGCTCGCCGAGAAGTGCGAAGAGGTCGGGATCGAGATCTATCCCGGCTTCGCTGCGGCCGAGATCCTGACCGAAGGGGATCGCGTCGTCGGTATCCGGACGGGCGACATGGGCATCGACAAGGAAGGCAAGCCGAAGGCCGTCTATCAGCCGGGCATGGACATCATCGCCGGCTGCACGATCCTCGGAGAGGGCGTGCGGGGATCGCTCACGAAGCAGCTCGTCGACCGCTTCGAGATGCACGGCAAGAACCCCCAGACTTTCGAGACCGGCATCAAGGAGATCTGGCGCGTCAAGCCGGAGAAGCACCAGCCCGGACGCGTGGTCCACGGATCGATGTTCCCGGACTTCTTCGGCCAGATCAACGGAATGTGGCTCTACGACATGAAGGACAATCTGGTGTCGTTCGGCTACGTGACCCCGCTCTCGTCGGAGGATCCGAACAACGACCCGCATCGCGCCGCGCAGGAGTTCAAGAGGGACTCGCCGTTGATGCGAGATCTCCTGGAGGGGGCCGAGCTCGTCCGCTACGGAGCGAAGTGCATCCCGACGGGCGGCTTGCACGCGATGCCGAAGCTCTACACGAACGGCGCGATGCTGGTGGGCGACTCCGCCAGCATGCTGAACATCATGAAGCTCTCCGGAATCCACATGGCGATCAAGTCGGGCATGCTGGCGGCGGAGACGCTGATCGACGGGCTGAAGGCCCAGGACTTCAGCTCGAAGACGTTGGGCGGCTACGCGGAGCGGTTCAAGGGGAGCTGGGCCTACGAGGAGCACCGGGAGGCGCGCAACTTCACCGGCTCCAACGAGATCGCCCCCCTCTTCGGCATGCTGGTCAACATCCCCCTGATGCTGATCACGAAGGGCCGGGGCCTGATCCCGTTCATCGAGACCGAGCCTTCCCACTCGGTCATGAAGAAGATCTGGGAGCTGCCGAAGGAGCGCCGGAATCCGCCTCCCTTCGAGCCCGACGGAGTGCTCACCTTCTCGAAGGAGCACCTGGTGGGCTTCTCCGGAACCCAGCACGAGGCGGACCAGCCGTCACACCTGAAGGTGGCCGACCGCAACGTCTGCGCCACGTCGTGTCGCACCGACTACGGCAATCCGTGCGAGAAGTTCTGCCCCGCCGCCGTCTACGAGATGGTCGACGTCGTGGGCAAGCCGGGTGAGAAGGAACTCTTCATCCACCACGAGAACTGCGTCCACTGCAAGACCTGCGACATCGCCGACCCCTACCAGATCATCACCTGGACGACGCCGCAGGGAGGCGAGGGGCCCGACTACACACTGATGTAGCCCGACGCCGATGCAGGCGGGCGGCGGCCCCGCCACGCACGCCCCGATCCGCCGCTCGTTTCCGATTGCCGACGATCGGGATGGGGTGGGGCGCGTGGATCGGGGGGTCGGGGGGATTGGGTTCGGGAGGGCGGATCGGATTCAGGAGGAGAGGCTCGAGCCCCGCCAGAGGCTCAGCTGCCCTCTCCGAGGTCTTCGACGCGCTGGCAGTCGCAGGTGTTGCGGCCGTCCGCCTTCGCTGCGTAGAGGCAGGCGTCGGCCGCGGCGAGCAGCCGCGACGCCTCCGCCGCCGAGCGAAGACGCGGCGCGCACGCGCCCCCGACGCTGGCGGTCACCGCGAGGCGGACTCCATCGTGCACGTGCACCGCTTCCTCGATCCGCGCGCGAATGCGCTCCGCCACGCCCTGCAGCGTCGCGAGGCTGGTCTCCGGTACGATCACGGCGAACTCCTCACCGCCGTATCGGGCGACCACGTCGCTCTCGCGAATCGCCGACTGCAGTGACCGCGCCACGAGCTTCAGGACCTCATCCCCGACCGCGTGACCATGGGTGTCGTTGAAGCGCTTGAAGTGGTCCACGTCGATCATCAGGAGCCCGACGTCCCTGGCAGGAGACCCCTCAGGTCGGTCCCCGATCAGCTTCTCGAGGACGGCGTCGAAATGCGAACGGTTCGGGATGCCGGTCAGCTTGTCGGTATTCGCCTGACTGGCGAGCGCGAGGTTCTGCCGCTCCAGCTCCACGGCGCGATGGCTCGTCTGCTCGAGATCGAGCGCGGTGCCGAGGCTGATCTGGACGAGCTGGGCACGCGCCCGATCGACGATCTCCTGATAGGACTCCCGAGCGATCTGCACGTCCAGCATCTCGGCCATCTCCGACACGCTCTCCTCGAGTCCCACCAGCACCGCGTCGATCTCCTGCTCCGACAGGCCGAACGCGTCCTGCACGACGGCATGGAGGTTCGACAGGGCGCAACCGCCATGATGCGGGTCACAGAGGACCTCGCTCATGAGACCTGCACCGTGCATGACCTGCGTGAGCCGCGCGACCGGCTCGTTGGCCTCCTCGGGCAGTCGACCCGGATCTCCCCAGGCGAGCACGGTCTGACTGATGAGCTCCGGCAGGTCCCAGCTCGCGAGCAGTGCGCTCCCCACGTCGTGGAAGTCGAACCCGAGAAAATCGCGTTCGAGCGAGGCGCTCGGCAGCGCGCCTTCGGCCGCGTCGAGCAGAGGCGGATACTCTTCGGGAAGGCATTGCGCGATCACGATCTGGCCGATCCGGCCCAGAAGACCGCAGAGAAAGGCCTCGTCCCGACCGGTCGGCTCGACGAGGTCGGCGAGCGCGCGCCCGGCCACGGCCATCGTGAGGCTCCGACGCCAGTACTCGGCATAGTCGAAGACCACGCCCTCGGGCTTTCGCGACAGTCCGCTGGTCAGCGAGAAGCTCAAGGCCATCAGCTTGACGGTCTTCAGCCCGAGGCGCATCGTGGCCTTGTCGAGAGTGGTCACCGACTCGCCGCGCCGGAAGAGCGACGAGTTGGCGAGCTTCAGCAGCTTCGCCGAGAGGGCCGGATCGAAGGCGAGCACGCGCGTCAGCTCGCCGACCTCGGCATTCTCGTCTCGAGTGAGCCTCAGAACCTCGAGGGCGACCGTCGGCGGGCTCGGCAGGTTCTCGGCTCGGGCGATCGCCTCGGGCAATTGCTCGAGGACACGCTCATTTCTCATCGGCGATGCCCCTCTCCCTGCCCCGGGCCCACGGCCACGACGGGACCTGCTCTCAATCGTCCACCGGCCGGTCGGGCTTTACAGCGAGAGGTCGGCTTTTCGCATGGCGCTGTAGGGGGCGGCTGCCCTATTCCTATCCGCCGGCTCTGCAGGAGGAACCCGGATGACCGAGGGTCCGCTCTCCCCACTCTCCCCGCTCGCCGAGCGAAGTCGCGGCGTGGTGGACGGTGAAGAGCTCCAACGCTTTCTCGACACCTTCCTCTACACCGAGGCGGCTTTTCTCGTGGACGAGATCCGGCGAATCGACCGTCCCCACGCGCAGATCGAGGCCATCCTGGAGACGACGCGCTGGCTGCCCTTCGCCGGCTGTCAGCGGGTCGATGCGCGCCATCCGGCTCACGTCTCGGGCGCCGAGCTCTTGATGGCGACCGGCTCCCTCGGCTGCCTGCACGCCTGGTTCTTTCACGGCTGTCGCTGGGACCAGGGCTGGGCCGGCTTCGGCAATCGGATCCACCGGGCAGACTTCAAGAAGCTGGCCCGGATCGGGCCTCCGATCGAGATGGTCTCCCGGGAGACCCGGACGCGGGTCGGTCCGGCCCGGGTCGTCGGCCGCTTCGAGTTCGAGTTCCGCCAGGAAGGCGATCTCGTCTACCAGGGAGATCAGTCGGCCATGTTCGTGAAGGACCGCCCTCTCGTCTGAGGGCTCTCGTCTGAGGGCTCTCGTCTGAGCGCTCTCGTCCAGTCTCTCGTCGAGGCCGCGAGCATCGACCGGGTCGACCCGTCCGACCTGCGCATCCGAGAGCCCCAGCCGGCGCGGAGCTCAGTCGCCGATTCCGGGCCACCAGAGATAGAGGAAGCCGGGTCGCGAGACGAGCTGTGCGAGCTTCCTCAGGACGAGGGGCCGAGCGAGGTCCGAGAGCTCCGCGAAGGGCTCGTCGGCAAGGCCGCTCCCCGTCATCCCGGGCCCTCTCACCTGGCTCCCCGAGTAGATGTTCCGACGGGGCTTGCCTGCGCGGTGATAGCCGACGACGCGGGACCTGGAGACCCCCAATCGACTCTCCAGGTCACGGATGGCGTCGTCGAGCGTCCCGAGGCCATCGACCAGCCCGTTCTCGACCGCCTGCGAGGCGCTGTAGATCCGTCCATCGGCGAGCTCCCGGATTCTCTCGGCCGGGAGATCCGGCCGTCCCTGCTCGACGATCGTGCGGAATCGGGCGTGGAGGTCGTTCACGATCTCCTGGAGCTGCTCCCGCTCCTCGGGCTGCAGCCTTCGAAGCGGCGAGCCCATGTCCTTGTGCTCGCCGCTCGTGATCGATTGATCCTCGATGCCGAGCTTCTCCATCAGCCCTGCGAAGCTCACGCTGGAATACACGACTCCGATCGATCCGGTGACGGTCGTGGGATGGGCCCGTACGGCGTCCGCGGCCATCGCGATGTAGTAGCCTCCCGAGGTCGCCGTCGACAGCAGCTGGGCCAGGACGGGCACCTTCCGGTCGCGCTTGAAGCGCAGGATCTCCGAGTGGATCTGATCGCTCGCCGTCGCGGCACCCCCCGGCGTGTCGATGCGGAGCAGCAACGCCCGGACCTCCGGATCCTCGCGAGCCCGGTCCAGGATCTCGCTCACGCGCGCCACCATGCCGAGCGCCTCACCTCCGAAGATCGAATCGGTCCAGGGCTCCCCGTCGATCACGCCGTCGATGTCGATCAGCAGGATCTTCGGGCCTTCCTCGCCCCGCAGCACGCTCTCCTCGAGGGGCTTGGCTGCGCCTCCCTCGAAGAGCTCGATCGAGATACAGCCGGTGCCGAGCAGCAGGAGCGACGCGCAAGCCAGTCGGAGCCGGCTCGCCCTCCAGACCCCTTCGATGGTTTCACTGCCGAAGACCGATCGCTTCATCATCGCCTCCTTCCGGGCTCTCCGAGGACTCTACCGGGAGCCGCCGAAAAGGAAACGCGGCGCCAGGACCGTGCTCCGGTCATGGCGCCGCGTCTCGAAATGCCGACTCCTCTGCGCTTCCGCGGTCAGATCCAGAGATCGGCTCCGGTGCTCAGCTGCGGCGACGGGCCTCAGCGATCGACCTCGGGGATCGGCTCCGGGATCGGCCGCTCCTCGTAGAGAGTGGCTCCCGACGAGGCCCGGCTCAGCTGCAGCCGCTCGTGCTCCCGCAATTCGGGCATTTGTAGCACGCGCCATTGCGGATCATGATCGAGCCACAATCCATGCAGGAGGGCGCATCGGCCTGGTTGACGAAGCTCGCCGGATGACTGCTCCCGGACCCCCCGGCCACGGCTCCCGCCGCCTGAGGCCGCGGTGTGCTGCCTCCCGAAGGAGTCTCCGCGATCGGAATCGGGACCGCGCCCGTCTCGTCGGAGACCTCGGTCGGCGCGGCGTCTTCGACGTCGAGATAGCGGTTGCCGAGGTAGCGGAAGACGTAGTCCGTGACGGACTTGGCGATCGGGATCTCCTTGTTGTTGGTGAATCCCGAGGGCTCGAATCGGGTATGGCTGAACTTGTCCACCAGCGCCTTCAGGGGCACCCCGTATTGCAGGGCGATCGAGGTCATGGTCGCGATCGTGTCCATGAGCCCGGAGACCGTGCTGCCTTCCTTCGCCATCTTGAGAAAGATCTCGCCCGGCTGTCCGTCGTCGTAGAGACCCGTCGTGAGATAGCCCTCGTGGCCCGCGATCGAGAACTTGTGCGTGAAGGCGACGCGCTCGTCGGAGAGCTTCCGGCGCCTCGGTCGATACTGATCGAGCTCGACGAGGTTGCCGTCCGCGGCCTCTTCCACCGCCTCGACGTCGCGGCCTGCGTTGAGGGGCTGCGTGCGCTTGCTGCCGTCCCGATAGATGGCCAGGGCCTTCAAGCCGAGCTTCCAGCCCTCCGTGTAGGCCTCGACGATGTTCTCGACCGTGGCGTCCTCGGGCAGGTTCACCGTCTTGCTGATCGCCCCCGACAGGAAGGGCTGGACGGCCCCCATCATGCGGATATGTCCCATCCAATGGATGGACCGGACGCCGTTGCGTGCCCGGAACGCACAGTCGAACACCGGCAGGTGCTCGGGCTTGAGCCCTGGCGCCCCCTCGATGGTCTCCCGCTCGTCGATGTGGGCGATGATCTCGTCGATCTCCGCCTGGGCATAGCCGAGCTTCGAGAGCGCCATCGGCACCGTGTTGTTGACGATCTTGAGAAAGCCTCCGCCGACCAGCTTCTTGTACTTGACCAGCGCGATGTCGGGCTCCACGCCGGTCGTGTCGCAGTCCATCATGAAGGCGATCGTCCCGGTCGGCGCGAGGACCGTCACCTGGGCGTTCTTGTAGCCATGCTCGCTGCCGAGCTCGAAGGCCTGATCCCAGGATCGGCGCGCCGCCTTCATGAGGTCCCTGGGCACGCCGGACGGGGGCACGGCGTAGGCCGCGTCGCGATGCATCTCGATCACGCCGAGGAAGGGCTCTCGATTCGCCTCGTAGTGCGGGAAGGCGCCGGTCGCCTCTGCGATCTCCGCGCTCATGCGATAGGCCTCGCCGCACATCAGCGAGGTCAACGCCGCGGCCACGTTGCGCCCCTTGTCGCTGTCGTAGGGCAGGCCGAACGCCATCAGCAGCGCTCCCAGGTTCGCATAGCCCAGACCGAGCGGTCGATAGAGGTGGCTGTTGCGTTCGATCTGCGGCGTCGGATAGTCCGCGAAGTCGACCAGGATCTCCTGCCCGAGGATGGTGAGTCCGGCCGCTCGACGATAGTCCTCGGTCTGGAACCGACCCTCGTCGTCGAGGAAGGTCATCAGGTTCAGGCTGGCCAGATTGCAGGCCGTGTCGTCGAGGAACATGTACTCCGAGCAGGGATTGCTCGAGTTGATGCGGCCCGAATTCTTGACCGGGTTCCAGCGGTTGATGGTCGTGTCGTACTGGATTCCCGGGTCTCCGCAGACATGAGCCGCGTCGGCCATCTCTCGCAGGATCCGATCGGCCTTCATCGTCTCGACCACCTCCCCGGTCGTGACCGACTTCGTCTGCCAGGCGCCGCCGTGGCCGGACGCGGACATGAATTCGTCGGTCACCCGGACGGAGTGGTTGGCATTCTGGAAGTAGACCGAGTCGTAGGCCCCCCCCGGCACGTTGAAGCCTCCGTCATAGCCCTCCTCGATGAGCGCCCAGGCCTTCTTCTCCTCGTCCGCCTTGCTGTGGATGAACTCGAGCACGTCCGGATGGTCCACGTTCAGGATGACCATCTTCGCCGCTCGCCGGGTCTTGCCACCGGACTTGATCACGCCCGCAAAGGCATCGAAGCCGCGCATGAAGGAGACGGGTCCCGAAGCGACACCGCCGCCGGCGAGCTGCTCGTGCGAGGAGCGGATCGACGAGAGATTGCTGCCCGTTCCGGAGCCGCCCTTGAAGAGCATGGCCTCGGTCTTGGCCAGATTCATGATCGACTCCATGGTGTCGTCGACCGAGTTGATGAAGCAGGCGCTGGCCTGCTGAGGCGTGTTCTCCACGCCGAGGTTGAACCAGACGGGGCTGTTGAAGGCCATCTTCTGGTGCACGAGGAGATAGGTGAGCTCGTCGGAGAAGGCCTGCGCGTCCTCCTCGCTCGCGAAGTAGCCGCCCTCTTCACCCCACGCGCGAATCCGACCCACCACGCGGCCGATCAGCTGACGAACGCTGTGCTCGCGTTCGGGCGTGCCCAGATGGCCCCGGAAATACTTCGAGACGACGACGTTGGTGGCGAGCTGCGACCAGCTCCGGGGAATCTCGACGTCGGTCTGCTCGAAGACGGTCTCGCCTTTCTCGTTGGCGATCGTCGCACTTCGGAGGTCCCACTCGACCGTGTCGAAGGGATCGACGCCGGGCTGCGTGAAGTGGCGCTGGATGACGAGCCCGCCGCCCGCTCCGTCGGAGCTCTCCTTCTTCCGGCCATTCCGCCCGCCCCGTCCGGAGACCCGGTCACCGGCGCTGATCTCGAGTCCTGCCTCGGCTGCTGCTCCCTGGAATTCGTCGCTCACTGGCATCCCCCCCGCCCTGGATTCCCGCCTCCGGCTCGCGGCGCACCGGATCACGGCTCGATTATCTGTTGCCGATCTCTCGGGCTTCCCGATCGATCGATTCTTCCTGTTCCTGGTCCCGGCCCCGGTCTCGCATGCCGTCCCTGCATGGCTGGCATCTGGCTGCCGGAGGCCGATCCCGACCCCCTTGCTCTCCATCGGCCTTCGGCTCTCGACCCCGCTTACGGCTCTCGGCCCCGCTTACGGCTCTCGGCCCCGCTTGCGGCAGGGATCGGGTCGCAGCCGACAGCGTCCGTTCGAAGCCGGCCCCGGAGCCCTCATCCATCCGTCCGACCGCTCCATCCTCAAGATGCGCACGGCTGGCGCCTCCGTCGATGTCGGTCTTCAGCCACGCCGAGTGTCCTCGAGCCGATCGGGCTCGAGCTCCAGGCTGACTCCCAACGACGATGCCTGGACTCGAGTCCGCTCTTCCCCCACCGATCACCGAAGAATGAGTGGGGCGCCGGGATCGAACCCGGCGCCCCCCGAACTACGAGAGGCTGCTCGCATCCGCCGGCCGTCCGATTCGGTGCCTTCCAGAGACGCGACGAAACGTGTTCATCGCCTTCTCTGTCCGACCTCCAGCCTCGATCCGCTCCGACCTCCGCGTGCGTTCACCCCCCAGAAGCTCGTGTTCCTCCCCGCAACAACCCAGTTGCGACCCCCCCAGGCTACAGGAGGAACCTCACATCCCCGTTGACGCCCAACTTGCACCGCCGGGATGGATCCGTCAAGAAAAAATACACAAAATATTGCGATAGAGAGGGGTGTGGACCACTACCCATAGTGTTCCAGCCTGCTTTCGAGCTCTTGGGAACGACGCAAGCGTCCGAATCTCCAAGAGAAACAGGCTACCCCCAAACATCGTTTGCAAGCTACTGGATTAGCTGGGGTTTTTTGCCTCTGGCGTGCCTGACAGCGCCGATCCGGCCCGATCCCGGCACAGGCCGTCTCCAGCGGAGTGGGAGTGAAAGCCAGGAGCGGAGGGGGATCCAGACAGACGCCCGGACAGCGCTGCCGGAGTCGGCTCGGGAAGGCGCGAGCTCGAGGAAGCGCGACCGAGAGGCCGGAGAAGCGCCCGGAGACGCCCGCCCCCTAGCTAGGAGGCGTCGGACTCCGGGAGTCCGGTGAATCGGATTCCCAGGCCTTCCGGGCACTTGTGGCGGATGTTCAGCCCGATGATGAGGGCCGTCATCTCCTCGACGATGCGCGCGTTGCCGAGCGGCCCCCCATCGAGTGCCCGCAGCCCGGGGACCAGCGGACAGAGCGCCATCACCCGCTGCCGCGGGCCCTTCGCTCCCGAGACGACCACGTCGCACTCGACGGGCTCCGCCAGATGCTGGAGACGATGCGCCGAGACGTTCTGGAAGGCCGACACGACGTCCACGCCCTTCGGTACGAGCGACTGCACCAGCTCCGCCGCGGAGCCCTGCCAGATCCCCACCGTGCGCATCGGGCCGTCTCCCACGGCCGTCGCGAGGGGCACCGTCATGGAGACCACGACCTGCCCGGGGCGAAGGGATTCCTTGATGCCTTTCACCGTGCTGGCCGTGT
>CAYXLY010000052.1:0-14701 GCA_964466005.1 uncultured Spirochaetaceae bacterium
TGAAGGTTCTCGTGGAAGGACAGACCCGCGCCGAGATCCGCCGCTTCGCCGCCGTCGATCCCTACTTCGCGGTCGAGATCACCGAGATGCCGGACGCGCCGGATCCGTCGCCGGAGGCCGAGGCGCTGGTCCGCTCGGTTCACACGACCTTCGAGTCCTATGCGAAGCTCAACAAGAAGATCGCCCCGGAGCTGGTGAACTCGGTGGCGGCCGTATCCGATCCGGGCAAGCTCGCGGACACGATCGTGGCCCACCTGAATCTGAAGCTGCCGGATCGACAGAAGCTGCTCGAGGTGCTCGCGGCGACCGAACGGCTCGAAGAGGTCCTGAGTCGGATGCAGGCCGAGATCGAGGTGCTCGAGGTCGAGCGCAAGATCCGGGGCCGCGTCAAGAAGCAGATGGAGCGGTCGCAGAAGGAGTACTACCTGAACGAGCAGATGCGGGCGATCCAGAAGGAGCTCGGCGACCGCGACGAGTTCAAGAACGAGATCGGCGATCTCGAAGAGCAGCTCGCCAAGAAGAAGATGCCCGAGGAGGCTCGCGAGCGGACGGAGAAGGAGATCCGGAAGCTCAAGCAGATGTCTCCGATGGCGGCCGAGGCGACCGTCGTCCGGAACTACATCGATTGGATGCTCGGGCTTCCCTGGGAGGAGTACGCGGAGGAGCAGAAGGATCTGAACCTCTCCGAGGAGATCCTGGACGCGGATCACTACGGGCTCGAGAAGCCGAAGGAGCGGATCCTCGAGTATCTCGCCGTGCAGACGCTGGTCGAGAAGATCAAGGGTCCGATCCTCTGCCTCGTCGGACCTCCCGGCGTGGGGAAGACCTCGCTCGGAAAATCGATCGCCAGAGCGACGGGTCGGGACTTCGTGAGGCTGAGCCTGGGCGGCGTGCGGGACGAGGCCGAGATCCGAGGCCATCGGCGGACCTATATCGGGGCGCTTCCGGGCAAGATCATCCAGGGCCTGAAGAAGGCCGGAACGAGCAATCCCGTCTTCCTGCTCGACGAGATCGACAAGATGTCGATGGATTTCCGGGGCGACCCGAGCTCGGCCATGCTCGAGGTGCTCGATCCGGAGCAGAATCACACCTTCGCCGATCACTATCTGGACGTCGACTACGATCTCTCGCGCGTGATGTTCGTCTGCACCGCCAACGTCCTGACCGAGATCCCGAGACCGCTGCAGGACCGGATGGAGATCATCCGGATCCCCGGCTACATCGAGTCGGAGAAGCTCGAGATCGCCCAGGCCCATCTGGTGGACAAGGTCCGGAGCGACAACGGACTGAGCGAGGAGCAGATGAGCTTCTCGGAGGGCGCGATCCTCGAGGTGATCCGGCACTACACGCGCGAGTCCGGCGTCCGGGGCCTCGAGCGGGAGCTCGCTTCGATCGCGCGGAAGGTGGCGCGCGAGGTCGTCGCGCAGGGACCGGACTTCAAGCCCGTGAAGGTGACGCCGACGCGGGTCCGTCGATATCTCGGGGTCCAGAAGCATCGGGTCGGACAGACCGAGGCCGAGAATCGCATCGGCGTGACGACGGGGCTCGCCTATACGGAGGTCGGCGGAGAGCTGCTCCAGACGGAGGTCGCGGTCACGCCCGGTAAGGGCAAGCTCATGATCACCGGGCGACTCGGTGAGGTGATGCAGGAGTCCGCCAATGCGGCCATGTCGTATATCCGCGCGAGGGCCAAGCAGCTGGGATTGACCAGCGACTTCCATACGAAGGTGGACGTGCACATCCACGTGCCCGAGGGCGGCACGCCCAAGGACGGCCCGTCGGCCGGAATCACGCTGGCCACGACGATCGCCTCGGCACTCACGCGGATCCCCGTTCGCTCCAACGTCGCGATGACCGGCGAGATCACGCTGCGAGGGCGCGTGCTGCCGATCGGCGGCCTGAAGGAGAAGCTGATCGCCGCGCATCGCGGAGGCGTCGATACCGTGATCGTGCCCAGGGAGAACGAGAAGGATCTGAAGGAGCTTCCGAGCCTGATCAAGAAGAGCCTGAAGATCGTGCTCGCGGAGCACATGGACGAGGTGCTGAAGTGCGCGCTCGCGGTGCCCGATCCGGAACATTTCCTCGAGGCGGCCGACGGAATCCACGAGATCGAGGACATCTACATCGCTCCGGGCGGCCTGAAGCAGACGACCGAGCTGCCTCATCCGGCTGGCGTGAACTGATCCGGCCCCATCGATCCGGGGCCTTCCTTCGGGCGCGTAGCTCAGCTGGCTAGAGCACCTCGTTTACACCGAGGGGGTCCGGGGTTCGAGTCCCTGCGCGCCCACCACCTGCCCGAGGCAGTCCTGGCCCGGTCGCCCAGGCCCGAACGGGTGGGAGCCCGCTCGATCGGGCGTTCCGATGCTCGGGGCGCGCTGCTCGAGCCGAAAGCGGAGGCCCATGGCCCAGCTGCCCCCCGAGCCCGTCACTCCCCGGGAGTTCATCGAAGACGTCGTTCCGTCGCTCTTCGCCGAGGCCGAGCTCGGTCCGGAGGAGCGGGCTCTCGACCTCAAGCTGGGGATCGTGCTGCACGGAGAGACCGGCGGCGAGTGGACGCTGCATTTCGTCGAGGGCGAGCTGGGGATCTCGGAGGGTCGAGAGGTGGATTGCGCCCTGACTCTCGTCCAGAGCGTGACGGACTGGCGCGCCGCGCTCTGGGAGGGACGGCCCGGCCTCGTCTCCGATCTGGCCCGGAGGGTGGCGGAGCACGGGTCGGACGGCCTGGCGCCGCCCGGCGTGGAGGCCACCCCGAAGAATCCCGGGGCCCTCGAGGGCCTTCGCGACCTCCACGGAATGATCGAGGGGGTCATCGCGAGCGCGGGGGCCGACGACTGGCGGCTCGGGATCCTGATCGGACCTGGGCCGGTTCCGGAGGCGCCTCAGGCGACGATCCGGATCGGCGCCGAGCAGGCGGAGGCAATCCGCCAGGGCAAGCTGCACCCGCTGGAGGCCCTGATCGGCGGCCAGCTCCGGCTCGAAGGCGATCTCGGCCTCATCCTCCAGCTGCAGGCGATCGCCATGACGGCGACCCTGCCACCGCCCCCGAGCGCCTCCTGAGAAGCCTCTGCGGGCGCGTTCGGCCGATCGAAAGCGCTCGGCGGCGCTAGCGGCACGCGTTCTTCTCCGCTACAACATGCCGCCCGGATCTGTTGCGGGCCGGTAGTTCAATTGGTTAGAGCACTGGCCTGTCACGCCAGAAGTTGCGGGTTCGAGTCCCGTCCGGCCCGCCAGATTGCCCGCCAGACTGGAAGAACGTCGATTTCGCGCGAGTCGCCCCGAGCCCGACCCGGCCACCTTTCCGGGTCACGCGACGCCGAGCCGCCGAGCCCGGTGTTCTCACACGACCTTCTGCGCGTGCGCCCGATCGAGAGACCGTCCTGCGGACGGCCATCCCTCTCGTTGCTCCGACGCCTCGGGAGGCGCCCCCGGTCCGCCGGCGGCGCTCATTCGGGCTGTACGCGTCCCTCCGCCAGGCGATGCTTCTGGACCTTGCCGAGCGCGTTGCGCGGGAGGCTGGCCACCGCATGGAGCGCGCGGGGGTGCTTGAAGGGCGCCAGTGACCCGGCGAGCTCCGTACGCAGGGCCTCGAGCTCGAGAGGGGCCGAGAGCACGACGTAGGCGGCCACACGCTCTCCCCACTCCGGAGAGGGCTCTCCGACCACGGCGACCTCTTCGACGGAGGGATGTCCGAGGATCGCGTCCTCGACCTCCCGCGGATAGACGTTGTAGCCGCCGCTGATGATCAGCTCTCGCGCCCGGCCGACGATCCGGACGTAGCCGTCCTCGTCGATCGAGCCGAGGTCCCCGGTCCGAAAGAAGCCGTCCTCCGTGAAGGCCTCCGCGTTGGCATCGGGCCGCTCCCAGTATCCGGAGAAGACATTGGGGCCCCGCACCTCGATCTCGGCAGGCTCGCCTGCGAGGCGCAGCTCGACGCCCGGAAGCGGCCAGCCGACCGTTCCGGGTCGGCGCTCTCCGGCTTCGGGATTGGAGACGAGCATCAAGGTCTCGGTCATGCCATAGCGTTCGAGGACGCGCTGTCCGGTCGCGGACTCGATCTCGGCGTGCAGGGAGGCCGGGAGCGGCGCCGAGCCCGATACGCAGAGGCGAAGCCGAGCGAGCTCGGCGACCCGTGGATGGCGGGCGAGTCGGTGGTACAGGGTGGGCACGCCGAAGAAGAGCGTCGCCTCGAGCTCCCTGATGCGCTCGACGATCTCGTCCGGTCGGAAGCCTCGCAGGAGCACGGCGGAGGCGCCCGCATGCAGGCTGCCATGGAGTCCCACGCCGAGACCGTGCATGTGGAAGAGTGGGAGGCAGAGCAGCAGACGATCGCTCTCCGTCCACCGCCAGGCGCATCGCAAGGCCTCCGCACTCGCCAGGCAGCTCGCGTGGGAGAGCACGGCGCCCTTGGGTCGGCCCGTCGTACCGGACGTGTAGCAGAGCAGCGCCGGCGCCTCGGGAGCGGCGCGGTCGAGCTCCAGGGCAGGTCCCTCGGGCAGGGGGAGGTCGGGACCGAAGCAATCGAGCGCAGGAGCGATCGAGCCGATCACCTCGGCCCGCTCCGGATCGTCGACGATGGCCGCGGCCGGTCGGGCGTCCTCGATCACGTGGCCCAGCTCGCGCGGCCCGTAGGCCGTATTCGTCGGGATCACGACGAGCCCGAGTCGCTGGCAGGCGACGTAGGTCGCGACCAGGTCCCAGGAGCTCTCGGAGGAGAGGAGCACCCGGTCGCCGGACTCGAGCCCCAGCCCGGCCAGCCGGGCCGCTCGCCCTCGAGACGTCCGATCGAGCTCCCCGCGCGTCAGCCAGCCCCGGTCGGGATCGTGGATCTGCGGCCGATCGGGGTCCGCGAGCCAGGCTCGGCGCCAGGCCCGGGGCAGGTTGCCCGCGCCGGCCGCGCCGGGATCGAACTCCGAGCCCGGCTCGAGATGGCTGGGAGAGCGGATCATCTCGGGGGCGTGCGGATGATCGGGATCGTGCGGATCAGGGTCATGCGGACAGGCGTCCTGCGCATCCTGGAGGCTCCCGAGTCGACCCCGAGGTCGACAGGAGAGAAGCCTCGGGGTCGCTCAGGATACCCCACACGGGCTGCAGTGGCCTCGAGCGAGGCGCGAGGCGCCTGCCCGGTCGGACTCGACGGGGACGCGCAGCCCGAGGCGCTCACACGCAGCCCGATGCGGTGGCGATCGGGAGGCGACGACCGCCCGGCGAGCGAGTGATCCCGAGCCCACTCGGACCCGGGATACCGGGCGATCGTCGCTCTGCCTGGGGAGTGCCCGGCCGAGCCGAAAAGGGACTTCCGATTCCGGTCCGTGTGTGAGGTGGCGGGCACCGGCGCCAGGCTCCATGCGGGGCGTGGACCCGGGTCGCGAAGCATGGATCCGGGCGAAAAAAATCCGCACACCGGGGAACCGCCGCCGAGGGCGCGGCCTCTCAACGGTCGGTTCGGGATGAACCGGGGCTTGCCTCCTGGTCTCTTCCCGAGCCCTTCTTCTCGAGTTGTCGAGTGCATTCTCTCCTTTGAGCTCGTGACCAGGACGAACGGCCCGCATGAAACGCCATGCGGGCCGTTCCTCGTTCGGGTCTTCTTCACCGCCCTCCTGGCCCCGCTCACCGCCTCTCCGAGCCTCGTCTCCTTCGCTCCCCGGGAGCCGAGGGCTCCTCCGGAATCCGGGCCCGCCCGGTCCCGCGGCGAACGCGGCGAACGCGACGAACGCGACTGAGGCGAGGCGAGGTCGTGTCGGTGTCGTGTCGGTGTCGGGTCGGGTCGGCGCCGGGATGGAGCGCCTGAGTCGCTCAGTCCTGCTCGGAGTCCCGGAGGGCCCTCCAGGCGTGGAGGCGCTCGGCGATCGCGCCCTCGTGTCCTCGCTGGGTGGGCTCGTAGTACACGCGGCCCGCGATCGCGTCGGGCAGGTTCTCTCGGGCCACGAAGCCGTCCTCGGCATCGTGGGGATAGACGTAGTCGCGTCCATAGCCGAGCTCCCGCATCAATCCGGTCGGTGCGTTGCGCAGATGGAGCGGGACGGGGAGCGGGCCCTTGCCCTCGAGGTCGGCGATCGCCTGGCCCAGGGCCCGGTAGGCGGCATTGCTCTTGGGCGCGCAGGCGAGGTACGTGACGGCCTGGCCCAGCGGAATCCGTCCCTCGGGCATGCCGATGCGCTCTACGGCCTGATGCGTCGCCATCGCCAGGCTGATTGCGGTGGGGTCGGCGTTGCCCACGTCCTCGGAGGCAAAGACGACGAGGCGGCGCGCGACGTAGAGCGGATCCTCACCGGCCTCGATCAGACGGGCGAGATAGTGGAGCGCGGCGTCCGGGTCGCTGGCTCGCATGCTCTTGATCAGCGCCGAGACGACGTTGAAATGCTCCTCGCCATCGCGATCGTGTCGCAGCGCCACTCGGCCGATCGCGGACTCCACGGTCTCGAGGCCGAGAGGCTCGGATCGTCGGCCGCTCGAGAGGTGGATCGTGGCGGAGGCCTCCAGCATGCCCAGGACCCGGCGTGCGTCGCCCTGGGAGGCGAGCACCAGTGCCTGGCGCGCCTCGGGCGTGAGGGCCAGACCGGAGGCGCCGAGGCCGAGCTCGGCGTCCTCCAGCGCCCGGTCCAGGACCCGACCGAGGGCCTCCGGGTCCAGGGGCTCGAGCGCGATCACGCGGCAGCGCGACAGAAGCGGGGCGATCACGCTGAAGGACGGGTTCTCCGTCGTGGCGCCGATCAGGGTGACGCTGCCGGCCTCGACGTGGGGCAGCAGGGCATCCTGCTGTGCCTTGTTCAGTCGATGGATCTCGTCGATGAAGAGCAGCGTCCGCAACGACGTGCGGCGGGCCGCCTCGATCGCCTTGCGGATCTCCGGAACCCCGGCCGTCACCGCCGAGAGCGGGGCGAGCCGCGCGTCGTGCTTCTCACCGAGGATCCAGGCGAGGGTCGTCTTGCCGCTGCCCGGCGGGCCCCACAGGATCAGGGAGGGCAGGGCCTCGCTCGCCAGGAGCATGTGGAGCGGGCGTCCGGGAGCCAGCAGGGCGTCGTGCCCGGCCAGCTCGTCCAGGCGGCGGGGGCGCATGCGTTCCGCGAGGGGTGCATGCGGCTCGAGGCGACGTGCGCTGCGTTCGGGAAAGAGGTCGAGGGTCTCGTCCGCCATGGGAGAGAGGCTAGCCGACGCCGCGGGATCCCATGCGGGGCCTGCGGCCCTTGAGCGCCTCCGTCGGAAGCGGGATCATCGGCCGCGGGTCGCTGGAGGCGCCCGGAAGGGGACGAGCGCCAATGATCGAAGTCCTGCGCATCGAGAACCTGGCGCTCGTCGAGGCGGTCGAGCTCGAGCTGGGTCCGGGCTTGAACGTGCTGACCGGCGAGACCGGCGCGGGCAAGTCGATCATCCTCGGGGCCCTCGCCCTCCTCAGCGGAGGGCGTCCCGCGGCCGACGCGCTGCGCAGCGGGGCGTCGGAGGGGGCCGTCGAGGCCCTCTTCCGGATGGATGGACACGCAGACGTCGAGGCGGCGCTCGTCGAGCGCGGCCTCGCGCTTCCGGAGGCGACGGCCGAAGACGGTCCGGCCGAGCTGATCGTCCGCCGGACGCTTCACGCCAGCGGACGCAGCCGGGCCCGGGTCGGGGGGCAGCTCGTGCCCATCTCGACCCTGACGGAGCTCTTCGGAGGACAGCTCGAGATCTCGAGTCAGCATGGCTCACAGGCCCTGCGCAGCCCCGAGATGCACGGCGCCGCGCTCGATGCCTACGGAGGGGGGACGGCGCTGCGTGAGCGCGTGGGCGAGGCGGTCGCGCGGGCAAGCCGACTCGATCGGGAGATCACGCGGCTGCGTTCGGCGGAGGAGGAACGCGCTCGACGGCTCGACTTCCTGGAGTACCAGCTCCAGGAGCTCGAGGCCGAGGACCTCGATGCCGGAGAGGTCGCGGCGCTCGAGGCCGATCATCACCGCCTCACCCATGCCGAGCGGCTCGGCGAGGAGATGGGCAGAGTCGCGACTGCGCTCTCCGGAGGAGACGAGGAGGGGGGATCGGCCGAGGTGAGCCTCGGCAGTGCCCGGCGGGCGCTGGCTTCCGCGATCCGGATGGACCCCTCACTGGAGTCCTTCGGCGAGCGGCTCGAGTCGGTGGAGACGGAGCTCCGCGATCTCGCGATCACCGCGAGCGACTATCTGGCCGATCTCGAGGTCGATCCGGAGCGCCTGGCCCGGGTCGAGGAGCGCATCGCGCGCCTCGAGAAGCTGCGCCGCAAATACGGCCAGGGGATCGAGGAGATGCTCGCGCGGCGCGACGAGATCGCCCGCGAGATCGACTCGCTCGCCGGCGCCGATCAGCGCATCGAGGCCCTCGAGCTCGAGCTGAAGGAGGCGATCGCGACGGCGAACGATGCGGCGGCCCGGCTCTCCAAGGCGCGCGCGACGGCGGCCCGGAAGCTCGCGAAGGCGGTCGAGACCGAGCTGACCCATCTCGCGATGGCCGGGGCCCGATTCGAGGTCGACCTCGCGCCGTGTCCCTCGAAGGATCGGCTGGAAGGACTCGCGACCGGCCCGACCGGCCGCGAGCGGCCGACCTTCCACTTCTCGGCCAACGAGGGCGAGGCCCCGAGACCGCTTCAGCGGGTCGCCTCGGGCGGCGAGCTCTCGCGTCTCTTCCTGGCCATCAAGAACTCCTTGCGCCGGGCGGACCGCCGCATGGTGATCGTCTTCGACGAGGTCGACGCAGGCATCGGCGGCGCCGTCGCAGAGCGCGTCGGGCGGGTCCTCGCCGAGCTCGCCGAGGAGCATCAGGTCCTCGTCATCACGCATCTGCCCCAGATCGCCGCCCTGGCGGAGCATCATTTCGTCGTGCGCAAGGAGGTCGTCCGGGGCGCCGCGGACGGCTCCCGCACCCGCACCGTCGTGGCCGAGGTTCGCGAAGAGGCGAGGATCGACGAGCTGGCGCGGATGGCCGGGGGCGAGACGGTGACGGAGGTCACACGTGCGCATGCCCGCTCGCTCCTGAAGCGCTGATCCGGGGCTTTCGAGGCCCGCTCTTCCCGCCAGGGCCGGATCGGCCCCGCCGATCGCCACCGTCCGTTCAAGAAGGCGCCGCGCAGCGCCGATGGGATGGATGTGTCGACTGCTCGACGAGGCTCAGGGACACGGATGGGATCCGAGCGAGGCAAGACGGGCGCGGGCCCGCCGCATGGCGCCGTGGCGACCGTGCTCTCGGGCTTCTACGAGGGCCTCGAGGTCGCGATCGATCGCGCGCGCATCGTGATCGGTCGGGGTCGCAAGGCAGACCTCGCGCTGGCCGAAGCGACCATCTCGAGGGCGCACGCCGCGATCGGCTTCGATGCGGAGGGATTCTTCGTCGAGGATCTCGGCAGCACGAACGGCACGATGGTCAACGGCGCGCGGATCACGCGTCAACGCCTGAAGAGCGAAGACGAGATCGTGATGGGCAAGCTGCGGATCGGAGTGTCGCTGCCCGCGTGAAGACGGCGCGGGAAGAAGGACGAGAGCGCGATCCGTCCCGGGGCGGAGAACGCAAGACGGAGAATTCATGGAAGCCTATACGCTGATCTGGGTGAAGGATCGCCACGCGCGGCCTCGGCAGATCTCCCTGCCGAAGGCGCGCGTGAAGCAGGCCGGCATCGCGCTGGCCGTCTGCTGCGTTCTGGGACTCGTCGCGATCTGGGATTATTGGCGGCTGCGCGCGGACAACGTCGAGCTCGCCGGGCTTCGCGTCCAGGCGATGCAGCAGCGAGAGCAGATCGCGCTCTTCGAGCATCGACTCGAGCAGGTCGATACGCAGCTGGCACGCGTGACGGATCTCGAGCGCAAGGTCCGCATCATCGCGAATCTTCCCGGTGCGGCGGGAGTCGGCGGCGAGGCCCTGATCGAGCCGGCGCCCGCTGGCGACGACGCCGTGGGTCCTCCGGTCGGCGTTCCGATCGATCCCGAGGCCCTCGAGACGGGGCCCCACGACGGACAGGGCGGGGGCGAGCCTCTCCCTGGTCTGGGAAGCGCGGCGGAAGGGCCGTCGAGCGTGCTCGAGCATCTCGACGAACGAGCCCTCGACCTGACCGGAGGCGTCGGCCGGCGGGCGGAGTCGCTCGAAGGATTGCTGGGCCAGCTCGAGGACAAGCGGGAGAAGCTCGTCTCGATGCCTTCGATCTGGCCCTCCCGAGGCTGGCTGACCTCGCGCTTCGGGCCCCGGGTCTCGCCCTTCACCGGACGCCGCCAGCAGCACAACGGCATCGACATCGCCGCGGCCAGTGGCACGCCGATCGTCGCGCCGGCGCGCGGGCGCGTGAGCTTCGTGGGACGCAAGGGACCGCTCGGCAAGGCGCTCGTGCTCGACCACGGCTTCGGCGTGAAGACCGTCTACGGACACACGCGCGAGATCCACGTACGAAGCGGCGAGACGGTGGAGCGCGGTCAGAGGATCGCCGCGATCGGAACCAGCGGCCGGAGCACCGGGCCCCACCTCCACTACGTGGTGGAGGTGAACGGCAAGGCCCGGGATCCGCTCGACTACATCTTCGACTGAGGTCGATCTTCGGCGGGGATCCCCGAACGAGGCCGAGTGCCCTTCGCTCGGGAGCTCACTGGCCGGGCGTCGGCTCGAGCGGGGGCCTCGTCGCCCGGGGCCGGCCCGAGCCCGGTGGACCCGAGCCGTCTGGGACCCCCGGCCGCGCCTGCGAAGAGCGGGCCGATCGCTTCCACGGACGGCGGAGGTCCCCGGCTTTCCACGACTTTCCCGCGCCCCCCATTTGCTGCCCGGGGACCCCTTTCCTAACCTCCGACCTCGATCGAAAACCCATCCCCCTTGCCTCGGTCCCTCGCGACGGGACCGGATCGGGCCGATGCAGCGCATTCTCAGCAAGATCTTCGGAACCAGCAACGATCGTGCGATCAAGCGGCTGCTGCCGCTCGTGGAGCGCGTGAACGGGCTGGAGTCCCGCTATGCGGTCCTCTCCGACGCGGACCTGCGCGGTCAGACGACGCGGTTCCGCGAGCGCCTCGGGGCGGGCGAGCCCCTCGACGACCTGCTTCCGGAGGCCTTCGCGACGGTGCGCGAGGCCGCCAAGCGCACGCTCGGCCAGCGCCACTACGACGTCCAGATGATCGGCGGGATCATCCTCCATCAGGGCCGGATCGCCGAGATGAAGACCGGGGAGGGCAAGACGCTCGTCGCCACCCTGCCCTCGTACCTGAACGGCCTGACGGGGCTCGGCGTGCACGTCGTGACCGTGAACGACTTCCTCGCCAGGCGCGATGCGGAGTGGATGGGAGAGCTCCACCGCTTTCTCGGCCTGCAGGTCGGGGCGATCGTCCATGGGCTCTCCGATGCCGAGCGGAAGGCCGCCTACCAGGCGGACATCACCTACTGCACCAACAACGAGCTCGGCTTCGACTACCTGCGCGACAACATGAAGTTCTCCCTCGACGCCTGCGTCCAGCGGGAGCTCCACTTCGCGATCGTCGACGAGGTCGACTCGATCCTGATCGACGAGGCGCGGACGCCGCTGATCATCTCCGGCCCCTCCGAGCAGAACACCCAGATCTACACGATCGCGAACCGCCTGATCCCTTCGCTCCAGCAGGGAACGGCCGCGGAACCCTCGAAGGGGATCGAGGAGACCGGCGACTTCTGGGTCGACGAGAAGGCCCACAGCGCCACCTTCACGGAGCAGGGCATCCACAAGGTCGAGAAGATGCTGCGGGTGGAGAACCTGTACGACCCGCAGATGCTGCCCGTCCTCCACGCGATGCAGCAGGCCCTCCAGGCCCATTCGTTGAAGCGGCTCGACGTCGACTACGTCGTTCGCATGGGCGAGGACGGCAAGAAGGAGGTCGTGATCGTCGACGAGCACACGGGCCGCCTGATGCCCGGTCGTCGCTGGTCCGATGGTCTCCACCAGGCCGTCGAGGCGAAGGAGGGCATCCAGGTCCGCAGCGAGAACCAGACGCTCGCCTCGATCACGTTCCAGAACTACTTCCGCATGTACGACAAGCTCTCCGGCATGACCGGAACGGCCGACACCGAGGCCGAAGAGTTCGCGAAGATCTACGATCTCGACGTCACGCTGATCCCGACCAATCGTCCGCTCGTCCGCGCCGACCTGGCCGACGTCGTCTTCAAGACCAGGAAGGAGAAGTTCGACGCCGTCGTCGAGGAGCTCCAGGCGCGCCACGAGGCAGGCCAGCCGGTCCTCGTCGGCACGATCTCGATCGAGACCTCGGAGATGCTGTCGAAGAAGCTGAAGAAGGTCGGACTGAAGCACAGCGTGCTGAACGCGAAGAAGCACGAGGGCGAGGCGGAGATCGTGGCCCAGGCGGGACGCAAGGGCGCCATCACGATCTCGACCAACATGGCGGGTCGAGGCACGGACATCCTGCTCGGCGGCAACCCGGAGCAGCGGGCGCTGGCGCGCTGCGGGCACGATCGGACGCACGAGGACTTCGAGAGTCATCTCGCCCACTTCGAGGCGGAGTGCGCGGCGGAGCGCAAGGAGGTGCTCGCTGCGGGCGGTCTCCACATCCTGGGTACGGAGCGTCACGAGAGCCGGCGCATCGACAACCAGCTCCGGGGCCGGGCCGGTCGCCAGGGAGATCCGGGGTCGAGCCAGTTCTTCCTCTCTCTCGAGGACGACCTGCTCCGCATCTTCGAGTCCGAGAGGGTCAAGCTCTGGTGGGATCGGGTCGGCGTCGAGGAAGGCGAGGCGATCGAGAACCGGATGCTGAGTCGCGTGATCGAAGGGGCCCAGAAGAAGGTCGAGGGACGCAACTTCGACATCCGCAAGCATCTGCTCGACTACGACAACGTCATGAACAAGCAGCGCAAGGCCTTCTACGCGCGTCGGCTGACGGCGATGTCCGCCGACGAAGAGGCCGTCGAGGCGGAGGTCGATGCCTGTCTCGAGGGGTTCGTCGTCGACCTGCTCGGCC
This sequence comes from uncultured Spirochaetaceae bacterium, assembly GCA_964466005.1. Taxonomy (GTDB): domain Bacteria; phylum Myxococcota_A; class UBA9160; order UBA9160; family UBA4427; genus UBA4427. The sequence goes on from CAYXLY010000052.1 coordinate 12,912, forward strand.
GCCATTGGCCGGTGCGTGGAGGTCCGGAGGAGGACGACTACGTCGAGATGGCGCATGCCCTCGAGGCCCAGTTCGGTCTGGCCTTCTCGATCGAGGAGCCGCCCTTCTACGATGCCGACGGCAAGCGGCACGGAGACCGCGACGCTCTGGGCTTCGCGATCCTGGAGCATCTCCGCAGGGAGCTCGAGTCGAAGAAGGAGGAGGGGCGACGGCTCCAGGAGGAGTACTCCGCCGAGATCCCGGACTACCCGGGATTCGCGGAGATCGTCCGCGGCATCCAGCTCCAGATCCTCGACGCCCAGTGGAAGGAGCATCTCCACACGATGGATTCGCTGCGGGAGTCGATCAACCTGCGTGGCTACGCCCAGCGGGATCCCAAGATCGAGTACCAGCGTGAGGGATTCGGGCTCTTCGGAGAGATGGAGCGGCGCATCGACGATCAGCTCGCGGAGTTCGCCTTCAAGTTCGTCTACCCGCGACCGAGGTCCGAGGCGCCGACGGCCCGGGCGAGCGCGCCCGCCCGCCCGGCCGCCCGCTCGGCTCCGGCGACGGACGCGCCCTCGCGCGAGCGAGGCCACGCGGCCGAGGCCGGCACGACGCCGGGGACGCCCTCGTCCCGCCTCGCCGAGGCGGCCGGAGGTCCGGTCGGCAAGGTCGGCCGCAACGATCCCTGTCCCTGTGGAAGCGGGAAGAAGTACAAGAAGTGTTGCGGAGCGGGGTGAGCGCCCGAGAGTCGGCTGCGCGCCCGCTCGTCGGACGTCGTTCGCCGCGGTCTCCCGGAGCCCGATGACATGAAGGTTCGACGGGAGTCGCGGCCCGTGGCGGGCTTCGCGGCCGGCGGGATCCATGCGGGCATCAAGCGCGAGGCGCCCGATCTGGCGATGATCGTGGCCTCGGAGCCCGTGAGCGCCGCCGCGCTCTTCACCCGCTCGACGGTCGTCGGAGCTCCAGTGGAGGTCTCGCGCGAGCACGTCCGAGGCGGGCGGATCCGCGGCGTGGTGGTGAACAGCGGCTGCTCCAACGTCGCGATGGGCGCGCGCGGAGTGCGGGACGCACGGGCCATGGCGCGCCTCGCGGCACGGGCCGTCGGCTCCTCGGAGCAGGAGATCCTGGTCGCCTCCACGGGGGTGATCGGCGAGCCCCTGCCGCTGGCGACGATCCGGGCGGGAATCCCCCGTCTGATGGCGAATCTCTCTCCCGATGGCTGGCTGTCCGCGGCCGAGGCGATCCGGACGACGGATACGCATGCCAAGGTCGCTTCGACCCGCTTCCGCTGCGCAGACGCGCAGGTGACGATCACCGGCATCGCCAAGGGCTCCGGGATGATCGAGCCCGACATGGCGACGATGCTCTCCTTCGTCACGACGGATGCGGCGATTGCACCGGCGCTGCTGCAGCGGATGCTGAAGCGCGTGGCCGACCGGACCTACAACTGCCTCAGTGTGGACGGGGAGGGCTCGACCAGCGATACGGTCGTCCTGATGGCGAGTGGTGCGAGCGGCGGCGCCCCGCTGCGTTCGGGCAGTCCGGAGGCGGAATGCTTCGAGTCGGCCCTGGGTGCCGTCTGCGAAGATCTCGTGCGCCAGCTCGCGCGGGATGGCGAAGGCGCGACCCGCCTGCTCGTCGTCTCGGTCGAGGGCGCCCGCAGTGGGGCGCAGGCCGATCGGGCCGCTCGCCGGATCGCCAACTCGATGCTCGTGAAGACCGCCGTCTTCGGCGGCGACCCGAATTGGGGCCGGGTCCTGCAGACCCTCGGGGCCGGGCGCATCGACTGGAGCCCGGAAACGACC
>CAYXLY010000053.1:0-14667 GCA_964466005.1 uncultured Spirochaetaceae bacterium
TTCAGCTCCGGGCCCGAGTCGACCCGCCGAACGACCTGCCAGAGCCGCAAGGCCATCGGCACGCTCAGCCAGGGGAGGACGGTCCAGCCGCTCCGCCCGAGCAGGATCCCGGGAAGAAGCGCGACGAGATAGGCGCCGCCCACGAGCGCGGCCCACTCGAGCCGCGCCCCCGCCGACCCCAGACGCACGGCCAGCGTGCGCTTGCCCGCCTTCGCATCGGTCTCGATGTCGCGCAGGTTGTTCACGACCAGGATTCCGGCGGCCAGGAAGCCGACGGGCAGCGACGCCAGCGCTGCCAGCGGCGGGAGGCTTCCGGTCTGCACGAAGGTCGTGCCCATCACGGCGACGGGGCCGAAGAAGAGGAAGACCGCCGCATCCCCGAGCCCGTGGTAGCCGAGGGGCCAGGGGCCGCCGGTATAGGCGATCGCCGCGAGAATCGAGACGACCCCGACGACGACGATCGCCGGCCCCGCGACCGCCGTCAGGTAGGCGCCGACGCAGATCGCCAGACCGAAGACGACTGCCATGCCGACTCGCATCGCACGCGGTGAGAGCAGCCCGGCCTGAGTGGCGCGAGGGGGCCCGATCCGCTCCGTCGTATCGGCGCCCTTCTCGAAGTCGAAGACGTCGTTCGCGAAATTCGATCCGATCTGCAGCAGCAGCGCCCCGAGCGCCGCCGCCAGCGCCGGCCCGGCTCGCAGCCCGTCCGACGCCCACGCCACGGCCGTACCGACGAGCACCGGTGCCAGGGACACGGGCAGCGTTCGCGGTCGGATCGCCAGCAGCCAGGCCCTCGCGCTGCCGGGTCGGATCGCATTCATGACGAGCCCTCCGCCCCATCCGCTGCCGCGCGACCCGGCGGGCCTGCCGCCCTTCCCGGCTCCGCGCCCGGCCCCGCGCCCGGCTCCACGGCCGCACGGCTCTTCACCCCGGCATCCGGCCGCGCCTCCACCTCGTCGAAGAAGCGTCGAACGACCTCGGCGAAGGCCTCGGGCGCCTCGAGATGGGCGGCATGCCCCGCGTCCGCCAGCTGGCGGACGCGCGCATCGGGCATCTCGCCGGCGAGCTGCTCGGCGATCTCGCGGAACTTCATGTCCTCCTCGCCGACGACCAGGAGCGCGGGCAGGTCCAGCTCGGCAAGCCGATCGTGCAAGGGAGGCTGAGCGCCCGTCCCCATCCCTCGAAGGCTGCCTGCGAGTCCGGACGCGCGGTTGCGCAGCCTCTGCGCCCGGGCCCGAGCGAGCGCCGAGGCGCCCAGCCGCGCCTGGCTGGCGAAGAGCGGCCGGGCCATCCACTCGTCGACGAAGCGCTCGACGCCCTCGCGCTCGATCCGCTCGGCCAGCGCCCGGTCCGAGGCGATGCGCTCGGCCCGCTGCCCTGGATCCGCGAGACCGGCCGTCGCACCGACGAGCACCAGGCTGGCGAAGCGACTCGGACTCGCGAGGGCGGTCGCGAGGGCGGCCCGTCCGCCCATCGAGTAGCCGATCAGATGCGGCCGCTCGAGGGCCAGCCCGTCGGCAGCCTCCAGGATCTGTGCCGCGCAGGCAGACATCGAGTACCGGGCCTCGCCCTCCGGCGCGTCGCTCTCGCCATGTCCGACGAGCTCGAGCCGGGCGACGCAGTGGCGATCGCAGAGGGCCTCCGCGACGCCCTCCATGCTCTCCGCACTCCCGGTGAAGCCGTGGAGGACGAGGACCGGCGAGCGCCTTCGCTCACCCGTGCCCGCGCCCTCGCCCGTTGCCTGAACGAGGGCCCGCAATCGCAGGCCAGCCGCCTGCAAGAAGCGCGGCTCCGGGCGCCTCATGGCGTGGCGTCCGCATCGACCGCCTCGATCATTCGGGCGATCGCCTCCCGGAACGAGGCCGCCTCGTGCCGAGCGTCCAGGGGCACGTGCAGGATCGACACGCCGCGGACCGAGAGGGCCCGACCGAAGGCCGCGTCGAGCTCCGTCGCGTCCTCGACGCGCTGATGATCGAGACCGAAGAGCGCCGCCGCCCGCCCGAGGTCGAGGCCGTGCGGCGTTCGGAACAGACGATCGAAATGCACCGACTCGCCCTGCCGGGCCACGGGCAGAAAGGAGAAGATGCCCCCGCCGTCGTCGTCGAGCACGACGATCGTGAGGTCGAGATCCTCGTGGGCGGCGAGCCAGAGTCCGCCGAGGTCGTGGAGGAAGGCGAGGTCACCGGTGATCAGGACCGAACGCTCGTCGGCCGCGGCCGTCGCCGCCATGCCCAACGCCGTCGAGGTGATGCCGTCGATGCCGCTCGCCCCCCGGTTGACGAGCACGCGGAGCGGCGCGGCCCGCGGCGCCAGGGCGAGGTCCAGTAGCCGGACCGACATGCTGTTGGACGCGAAGAGCCGCGCCCGGGGCGGCAGCGCTTCGACGATGCGCCGGACCGCGGACAGACCGGAGAACGAGGTGGCACGAGCGCCGTGGGACCGCTCCTCGCCGACCCAGTCCTCGAAGGCGCGCCGCGCCGACGCCTCGGCTCTCGTGAGCTCCCGGAGCCATGGGCTCGCGCCTCGGATCGGACCCGACACGGCCCGGGCGACCCGCTCCAGGAGCGAGGCCGCACCGCCTCGCACGACCCGGGTGGCGCGATGGGAGGGCTCCCCCCAATCGCCGCCCTCGTCGAGCCACCAGACCTCGTCGGGCGAGGCGCCTTCGAGCCAGAGCCGCTGCGCCTTCGAGACCGGCGTCGCACCGAGTCGCAGGACGAGCTCGGGCTGCATCCGGGCCACGAATCCCGGCGCGCGCGTGAAGGCATCGCCCATCGTGAGGATCGACTCCGCGACGCCTCCGCTGCGCAGCGACGAGGCGGGATCCGCCAGCAGCGGCCAGCCCGAGATCTCCGCGAACCGACGTACGGCATCGCACCAGGCGGGCTCGGCATCGATCGGTCCGACGCAGATCAGACCGCGCTCGCAGCTCCGGACCCGATCGAGGAGAGCCTCGACGTCCGCGTCGGTCGCGACGAGCTCGGCGCGCGAGAATCGCAGCCCCGGATCGTCCGCCCGATCGGGCGTGATCCGGGGAGGGCCTCCGTTCGGAGGCTCGAGCGGCTCGCGCAGGGGCCAGTTCAGATGCACCGGACCGGCCGGCTCGCCCCGGGCGCGCTCGGCCGCGCGCGCAGCCAGCCGGCGGGCATATCGAAGGGCATCTTCTCCCGCCGCCGGGATCGGCACCTCCACGGTCCAGCGCGGGTAGCGGCCATAGAGACCGGGCTGGTCGATCGTCTGGCCCACGCCCCAGTCGCGCAGCTCCGGCGGTCGATCGGCGGTGAGCACGACCAGCGGCGCCCGCGTGTAGTGGGCCTCGACGACGGCCGGGAGGTAGTTGGCCGCGGCCGTGCCCGACGTGCAGACGAGCGCGACGGGGCGGCGGGAGGCCTTCGCGATTCCCAGGGCGAAGAAGCCCGCGGAGCGCTCGTCGAGCTGCACCCAGGTTCGAAGCCCCGGCGTGCGCTCGGCGCCGAGGGCGAGCGGGGTCGAGCGCGATCCCGGAGACACGACCACATGCTCGACACCCGCGGCGCAGAGCGAGTCGAAGAACGCGTCGACGAACCGGTAGACCGCGACCGGATCGCTCGAGAAGGCCCGCGCAGAGGCGCCACCGGAGACCTCGAACGCCTTGCTCATCGAGCCCTTCCTTCCGCGCTCCGGTCGGGTCTGCACCCGATCCCGGGCACGACTGCGTAGACGCGATCGAATGCAGGCGAGCTTCCGGGGTGGCTCACTAGATCTCCGTCAACGGAGCCAGGAGGGCTCGCAGCTTGATGCGGGTCTCGGCGAGCTCCTGCTCGGGCTGCGAGCCGTCGACGATGCCCGCCCCCGCGAAGAGCCAGGCGTGACTCTCGTCGATCGCCTCGGGCGGGAGTCCGGATCGCTCCGGCCGACGACTCCGGAGGAGTCCCGAGCGCAGGGCCACGCGAAAGTCCCCGCCGCCCCCGGCATCCAGCCAGCCGAGAGGCGCCGCATACCATCCGCGATCGAGCCCCTCGAACCGACGAAGCCACTCGCGAGCCGCCGGGGCCGGGACGCCCCCGACCGCCGGGGTCGGGTGGAGCGCGGAGACCAGATCGAGGACGTCGACGGGGCGAGCGCCGGCGACGGACCGAGCGGCCTCGCGGAGTCGCCCGGAGACCGGCGTCTCGAGATGCTGGATCCCGAAGAGCCCGCGCAGCCGGGGCTCCGCGGGAATCTCGAGCGTCTCGCAGAAGGGCTCGATCGCAGCGCGGATCGCCTCCACGACATGCGCGTGCTCGGCTCGATCCTTCTCGCTCGCTTCGAGCGCCGCGCCGAGCGCGCGGTCCTCCTCCGGCGATCTCCCTCTCGGCGCCGAGCCCGCCAGGGCCGCGGTCGAGAGATCCCGGTCCCGCAGACGCACCAGCGTCTCCGGTGTGGCCGCGAGAAAGGTGTCCTCGCCGCGCGCCATGGCGATCAGGGCGCAAGACGAGTAGATCGAGCGCAGCCTGTCCAGGAATCCCGGCACGTCGAGGCTGCCCTCGTGGTCGACCCGCAGCGAACGGGCGAGCACGATCTTCTGCAGCCGCCCCCGACCGATCTCGTCGAGCGCGCGGGCGACCTGGGCGGTGTAGACCTCATGGGGGCGATCGGACTGGACGCGATATTCGGGTCCCGAGACCCAGGGCAGCAGCGAGGGATCCGAGAGCGGGCGCCGCTCCGATGCGGCGCGCTCCGTCTTGCCCTCGCGAGGCGCCGTCTCTGGCTCCTGAGTGGCGAGAGCCTGGGGCTGCTGTGTGTCGAGGGCTTCGGCGAGCCGGGCCTCGAGCTCGCCCTCGACGGTCGCAGCCGGGACGCCGGGCTCGATGCGGGCCAGCAGCACCCAGCGCATCCGGCCGTCCCGCCGCTCGCCCAGCACGGCGGGGAGCACGAAGCGCGCGGGCGGAAAGGACTTCCAATGCTCCGAGGACGCGGGGTCGTCCTCGAACCCGAATCCACCCAGGAGCAGGGGCGAGGAGGCCGGCCGCCCGGATCCCAGCCAGTGGATCCGCTCACGCACCCGCTCGCTCCATGCCCGGACGTCCTCGAAGCGTCGGCGACCCGCGCTCTCGGTCTCGTCCGCGACCCCCCAGGCACAGAAGGACTCGCCCGTATCGACCTGCTCCCAGAAGAAACGATCCTGGGCCTGGCTCCGGGCGAAGCCGGCCAGGGGGTCGATCGCTTCCACCTCGATCACCCGCGCGACCCAACGGGTCTGCCCCGTCGTGCGCGCCCGGTCGGCCGCCTCGGCGACTCCCGCACGCGCCGCCGGCTCGAGCGCGACGAGGCTGTCACCCGCTCGACTCATCTTCCGCTCCCCGCGGTTCCGGAGACCGGGCCGGAGCCTTTCTTGCCCGAGCCCTGCTTCCCGTCGCCATCGTTTGGCCCCTCCTGATCGCTCTCGTGGCGCTCGGCGTGGGGCCCGGTCGGCTGGCCGGGGGCTGAGCCGGGGGTGGACTCCGCGTCGGCTGGTCCCTCTTCGCGAACGCCGGTCAGGATCTGGGCGGAGCCCAGCAGCAGGGTCTCCCGCGCGATGTGCTCGAAGCCCGATCGACGGAGCATCGCCTCGAGCTCCGTCGGCGGAGGCAGGTACGCCGTCGACTGCGGGAGGTAGCGATAGGCCTGCCGATCCGAGACGAGCCCCCCGATCAAGGGCACGAGGCGATCGAAATAGAGCGAGTGCGCCCGCCGCAGGGGGGCCCATCGGGGGCGATCGACGTCGAGCAGCGCGACCCGCCCACCCGGCACCAGCACCCGCGCGATCTCCCGGAAGACCGCCTCGAGTGCGACGAAGTTCCGCAGGGCGAAGCCGCAGGTCACGACGTCGACGGAGGCGGTCCGGAAGGGCAGCCACTCCCCGTCGCCCTGCACGGAGTCGAAGGTCGATCCGCGCTTGCGGCCCCGACGAAGCATCTGGAGTGCGAAGTCCACTCCGATCACCCGGGCCCCCCGCGCCTGGGCCAGCTCGCAGAAGTCCCCGGTTCCGCAGGCCAGATCGAGAACGCGATCCCCCGCTCCGACCCCGATCCCGTCGAGCGCACGCCGCCGCCAGCGCTGATCCAGCCCTGCGGAGATCACGCGGTTGAGCACGGCGTAGCGGGGCGCGATGCGATCGAACATGTCCCGCACGCGCGCTCTCTTCTCGTCACCGGTGGGCAGGTCGCCTAACGCCACTGAACCTCCAAACGGGCTGCCTGGGTCGCCTCGAGAGCCTTCTCGAGGGCATGCTCCTCGCCCCGTGTGCGCAGCCGAGCGAGCGCGCGAGCGACGAGGGTTCGCTGGAAATGGAGCGCGACGATCTCGGTGGCCCGCGGCAGCAGGCTCTCGAAGGCGCGCCGAACGCTCTCGTCATCCTCGCCCCGCGGCTTGCGGATCGAGTCGTCGAAGAGATCGATGGCCCGATCGGCGAGTCGATCGACATGGGCCGCATGCTCGGCGGCGAGCTCCAGCAGACGGTCCAGCGGCAGCCCGACTCGCAGCAGCTCGAGGGCCGCTCGCGTCATCTCGAGGTCCGAGCGTGGAAAGCGCTCCTGCCCCCGGATCTCGACCGGCTGGAGCAGTCCCGCGCGGACCGCGGCCAGGATCAGGGGCTCGGGAACGCCCGTCTCCTCCGCCAGCTCGGCGCGGCTCAGCGTGCCTTCTCCGACGCTCCGCGCGGCGAGTGCATCGAGCAGACCCCGATGCTCCGCCGGCATTCCGGTCGTCGAAGCCCGTCGATCGCGGCCGCGCCCGCCCTCCGTTCCCGCCGCGCTGCGGGTCGCGGACGACCTCGCGCGTTCCCGGCCCGGGTCGTCGAGATCACCGGCCTCGGTCGAATCGAGGAGCTGCTGGATCTGGGAGAGGCTGAACCCTGCGTCGAGCAGGGATCGGATCCGACGGATCCGCTCGAGATGCCGCTCGTCGTAGATCGCGAAGCGCCCCCGCCGCATCGGTGCGGGAATCAGTCCGCGAGACTGATAGAAGCGCACCGTATCGACCCCGATCCCGGCGGCCTCGGCCAGACTGCCCACACGAAGCTCCATGCATCGACTCTAAGAGTCATCGCTCGAATTGTCGAGGCGAGCGGGGGTATCGACCCACTGCCCATCCTCCGACCCGTCCGTCCCGAAGCCCTGCCTTCTTGCCTGCTCGGGCTTCAGCACGGGTCGGGCCTCTCGCGCCAGGAGACAGTGGAGAGATTCCCTTCGGGGCCGCTCAAGCTGGCTCCGCCGAGGTCGAAACGAAGGCAGGCCTGCTGGAAGGCCCTCGTGCGGCGGCGGAGCGGCCGCGACTCCTCGAGCCCGGAAGGATCGATGTCGGACGACCCGGAGCAGCAGCGCCGCGTGATCCTGGAGGCGGGCAGCACGGCGATCCTGCGTCTGGATGGCCCCGCCGGGGGGCGGACCCTCGCGATTCCGGTCGACCAGGTGGCGGATGGACTCCACTGGTTCCTGGGATCCTGCGCCCCGCTGGAGCGCGGCGATCCCCTCCGGGTCGAGTCTGCCGTCTCCGGCGACGCCCGCTACGTCACCCGCGCGCGCGTCGAGGCGAGCTCGCCCGCCACCTTCGCCCTGCGACTCGAGCCCCTCTGGTCCCGGGTCCAGGAGCGATCCTTCGTGCGGATCTCGGCCCAGGGCATGACGGTCCGGGTCGTCCGCACGCGTCGGCCCGACGCGCCCGACGATCACGGAGACGTCGGCTCCGCGAGCGCCCCCCCTTCGAGATCGTCCGACGCGCGATCCCGACCCCGGCGCCGCGCCCGACGCAAGAACGGCGAAGGCCGGGAGCCGAGCCCGCTGCCGAGAGCCAGCGTCGCCGAGCTGCTCGACGTCTCGGCAGGCGGACTCCGCTTCAAGTCGACCGACGCCTTCGAGACCGACGAGATCGTGGTCTGTCATTTCCAGCTGCCGGGGACGAGCGGCTTCGCGCTTCCCGCGCGGATCGTGCGCGGCCAGGAGGGCGCCTCGGGACGCCCGCCGCGGCCCGGGACCGGCGTCGAGTTCATCGGGCTCGAAGAGCAGGATCGCGCGCGGCTGCTGCGCTGGATCTACCGGGAGCAGGTCCGCCGACATCGGCTCGAGGCGCGGGCCGCCCGGGAGCGGGAGGCCCGACCCGGGCGCTGAGCAGACACGGCGGAGGAGGTCCGGACGCGGCTGCGGCACCCTCCGGCCGCGAGACGCGGCCCGCGCCGACTCGGAGGACCGCCTCCGCTCAAGGACGCCAGAAGCGACGCTGGAAGAGCGCGAGCAGAGCGAAGAACTCCAGACGCCCGAGCCACATCAGCAGCACCATCACGAGCTTCTGCCACGGGGCGAAGAACGCGAAGTTGCCCGCCGGCCCGACGGGCCCCAGCCCCGGTCCGATGTTGGAGAGCGTCGCGATCGACGCCGTCGCCGCGGTGACGATGCCGAAGTCGCCGATCGAGAGCAGCAGGGCGCCCAGGCCCCAGGCCAGGAACCAGAGGACCAGCAGCGCGACCACGCTGCGCACCGACTCCTCGGGCACCGCCTCCCGCCCCGCCACGACCGCGATCACCGAGTTCGGGCTGAAGACCAGGCGGACCTCCCTCATCGCCGCCCGCCAGCCGATGATGCCGCGCAGGATCTTCGCTCCTCCGGACGTCGATCCCGCGCAGCCCCCGAGCACCATCGCCCCGAGCAGCAGGGCCTGGGAGAGGGTCGGCCAGTGCGAGAAGTCGGCCGTCGCGAATCCCGTGGTCGTCGTGATCGAGACGACCTGGAAGGCCGCATCGAGCAGCACGCCGCCGAGCCCCTCGCCTCCGTCCAGGTAGAGGCTCACCGTCACGAGCCCGGTCGCCGCGGCCATCAGGATCAGGTAGAGGCGCAGCTCCGCATCGCGGAGCGCGCGCAGATCGCGACTCCGGATCAGGAAGAAGTAGAGCGAGAAGTTCACCCCCGCCGCCAGCATGAACACGATCAGCACCATCTGTCCGACCGGCGAGAAGATCGCGGCGCTCTCGCTATGCGGAGAGAAGCCGCCCGTCGAGACCGTCGAGAAGGTGTGGGTCAGGGCGTCGAAGAGGCTCGCGCCACAGAGCAGGAGCGACACGACCAGCAGGCCCGAGAGGAGCAGGTAGATGCGTCCCAGGGCGAGCGCCGTGTCGCGCACCCTCTCGTGCATGATCTCCGCCTTGGGTCCTGGAACCTCCAGCTTGAACAGGAAGCGCGCACCCGGGCCGAGCTCCGAGAGCAGGGCCACGAAGAGCACGACGATGCCGATGCCGCCGAGCCACTGCGTGAGGCTGCGCCAGAAGAGCATCGGCCGACCGGCGGCCTCGATGTCGGTCAGGACCGAGGCGCCGGTCGTCGTGAAGCCCGAGGCCGACTCGAAGAGCGCGTCGGCCGGCGACGGCAGGACCCCGCTCACGAGGTAGGGGATCGCGCCGACGAGCGAGGCCATCACCCAGGCGCCGACGACGATCAGGACTCCGTCGCGCCGATAGAGCTCTCCCTCCCGACTTCCCAGCCAGCGGAAGACGCCGCCCAGGAAGGCCGCCAGCGCGGCGCCGGACGAGAAGCCCAGCAGCGCCCGCCCCTCGCCCCCCTCCAGCGCCCAGACGAGCGGCACCAGCTCGGCGGCCGCCAGGACGAAGAGCACGAGGCCGAGGATGTGGAGGACGCGTCGCCAGTTCATCGGTCAGCGCCTACGCACTTTCCTGACCGGGGAAGACGAGGTTCGCCATGGCCGCCTCGTCCCTCTGCACGAAGAGGATCACCTCGTCGCCGACCTCCAGGCGCTGGTCGCCTCGCGGGACGATGGCCTGACCGCCGCGGAGCACCGCGGCGACGATCAGTCCGTGCGGGATCTCGATGTTCTCGAGCTTCTCTCCCGCCGCCGCGCTCTGGGGCACGATCCGACGCTGCATGAACTGCGCGGCCTCGTTCGCGAAGGACACGATATGAGACTCGAAGTTGCTCTGGATGTAGCTCCGGATGCGTTCCGCGGCGATCGTCCGCGGCGACAACACGTCGACGAGTCCGATCTTGCGCCAGAGGCTCGAGGTCTCGCTCTTCTGCACCAGGGCCGTGATCTGCGCCACGCCGAGCTCCTGGGCCAGGAGGCTCGCCATCAGGTTCGTCTCGTCGTTGCCCGTGAGCGCGATGAACGCGCGGGCATTGCCGACGCTCTCGGAGGCGAGCACCGCCATGTCCGTCGCGTCGCCGTTCAGGATCTCGTACTGCGGGAAGCGAGCCGCCAGCTGCTCCGCGCGCACCCGGTCGATCTCGAAGATCTTGATCTCCTGGACGCTCCGCTCGAGCCCGGCGGCGACGGCCTGAGCGGTGTCTCCGCCTCCGGCGATCACGACCTGACCGACCCGCCGCGCCCGTCCGCTCACGCGCCGCTCGACCTCGTCGATCACGTCGCTGGTCGCGAGGATCAGCGCGTCGTCACCGGCCTCCGCACGGTCGCTCCCGACCGGGACGGTCAGCCGGTCTCCCGAGATGAAGGCCAGCACCAGGCTTCCTCGCGGAAGGTGGAGATCGGCCAGACGCGTGTCGTGGAGCTTCGATCCCTCGTCGACCTGCGTCCGGCGAACCTGGATCGCCCCTCCGGCGAGATATTCCACCTCGAGCGTGTTGTAGCCGAGGACGGAGTTCAGGATCCGGGTCGTCGTCAGCAGCTGGGTCGAGAGGAGGAGATCCGCGTCGAAGGCCGACTCGTAGATCCGCCCGTAGCGCGTCACGTCTTCCGAGGTCGCCACCCGCACGACCGAGCGCGAGGCGCCCAGCCGCTTGGCCAGCAGGGAGGCCGCCAGGTTGGCCTCGTCGGAGGAGCTCGCCGCGACGAAGAGCTCGCAGCTGCCCACGTCTGCCGCCTCCAGGGTCGGCACGTGGGCTCCGTTGCCGAGCACGAAGCCGACGTCGAGCTGCTCTTCGACCATCTTCCGCTTGGCGGGATCGGCGTCGATGAGCGTCACGCGATGACCTTCGTCCGACAGGGTCCGGGCCAGATAGCGGCCGACCTCCCCTGCTCCCATCACCGCGAAATGCTTGCTCGCCATTCCACCTGCCTTCTCGCGCGGGGCCGGACCCGGACTCTCCGCTCGGACGGCGGCTCGCCGCGGGCGGAGCTTACCTTGCCTCGCGGGGGTTCACAGGGCGGGGGGCACCGGTCCGCGCTCGGCGTCTCGCCGCGCTTCGGTGACCGCTGCGAAGCGGGAGAGGACGCCCCGGAGCTCGGGCGTCTCCCGAGCCTTCGCCAGCATCGCATCCGGGTCGAGGGACTCCGCGATCAGGACCTCTCGGCGGGCCTCGACGTAGCCGCGCATGATCGCGAGGTCGAACTCCGGATGGAATTGCACGCCCCACTGCCGAGGCCCGTAGGCGATCGCGCTGTGGGGGTCGAGGCGGGTCCGTGCGAGCACCTTCGCGCCCTCCGGCGGACGCAGGACCGACTCGACGTGGGAGCAATGACCGGGAAAGACGCCTGGTCGGAAGAGAGGCGGGAGGAGCGCTTCCGCGTCGGCCTCGAGACCCTCTCCGGAGAAGAAGACCTCGACCGTCCCCATCTCCCGGCCGCGCGGATTCGGCCCGACGACGCCGCCGAGCGCGTGGGCGAGCAGCTGGTGTCCGTAGCAGAGACCGAGCACGGGCACGGCATCCGCGGACACCGCGTCGGCCAGCCAGCGGGCCGAGCGCTCGCTCCACTCCGCGCGCTCGCTGACCATGGCCGGCGAGCCCGTCACGACGACCCCCGCGAGCGTCTCGGCCGCGGGGAGCGGATCGCCTTCGTGGACGGCCGCGACCTCGACGTTCTCGACCGGACGGCCCAGCCCATGGGCGATCCAGTCCTCGAAGTCGCCGTATCGGCTGCGCACCGGCGGCAGGGCCTCCCCCGTCTTCAGCACCAGGATGAGGTCGCTCGGCTCGTCGTTCGCCCTGCCGCTCGCCCCGTCGCTCGGCTCGGCTCTCGCGCCGTCGCTCGCCATGTCGATGCCCCTCCTCTGTGCGTCGCCAGACACCGCCCGCCCGGAGCCCGGATCCTCCGTCGCCCCTCGCCCTGGCACGTGCGCTCGCTCTCTTCTCCCACGCCGTGCGCGCGCGCCCGGATCTCGTGGGAGCAGAGCTGCGAGGTCAGCGCGCCAGGCGATGCAGCGCGATGCCCGCCGCGACGGCGACGTTCAACGAGTCGACCCCGGGAGCCATGTCGATGCGGATCCGACGGTCCGCATGCGCGAGCGCGACCCCGCTCAGGCCCTCTCCCTCCGTGCCGAGCAGGATCGCCGACGCGCGCGGGGAAGCCGGCCCGAGCCTCTCGATCGACAGGCTCTCAGAACCGGGATCGAGCGCCAGGATCTCGTACCCGAGGCTCGCGATCGCGTCCAGCGTCTCCGCCCAGCGTCGTGCCCGGGCGAAGGGCACGCAGAGCGTCCCGCCCATCGAGGTCCGGATCGCCTTTCGGTAGAGCGGATCACAGGTGCGCGGACAGAGGATCACGCCCCGGGCCCCGAAGGCCATCGCACAACGGAAGATCCCCCCGACGTTGTCGTGGTTCGTCACCCGCTCGAGCAGCACGATCCGCGCGGCGGGATCGATCTCTCGAGCCGATCGGGCCAGCTCGAGCGCGTCGCGAGCGGGCGCCCGCGGGCAGAGCGCCAGACAGCCGCGATGGATCGGGAAGCCCACGATCCCGTCCAGGACGGGCTGGGGCGCGACGAAGACCGGGCAGGCGGGCGCCGCCCTTTGGAGGGTCGGCTCCATCGCCGCGAGCATCCGCTCGCTCAGCAGCACGGACTCCGGCGCGACCTCCGCCCGCTCGAGCAGGACCGCCAGGTTGCCGCGGCCCTCGACCACGAAGCGGCCATGGCGGGCCGCCAGGTCGGCGTCCTTCAGGCTCCGGTAGCCGACCAGCCGGGGATCCTCGAGGTCCTCGATCCGCTCGATCTGCATCGGGAGAGCGAAGCACAGCCCCCAGCGCCTCCGCATCCCCAGCGCCCGAAGACGATGGCGAGAGCAGGGGCGGCGGCTCCGGCGCGGGTCCCGTATACCGTCGCCGGCTCGGGAATCAGCCGGGGCGATCGGGGTCGAGGGGCTCCACGGACGAGGAATCGGGATCCGATCCCGGACCTCCCACCGCCGCCAGACCGATCAGGATCAGTCCGAGGCCGGTACAGAGCCCATAACGGATCCAGAGCCATGCACGCGCCATCGACTCGAGCCCTCGAGCGGCTCCGACCCTCGGGATCGGGGCCTCCTCATGGATCCCCCTCCCGGAGATCCGATCGGATCCCGCGGCCCCGAGCCGCTCCGGGCTCGGGGGCCACTTCCTGAGGAGTGGCCGGCTCCGTGGACCGGGTGACGCGCGAGGGCTCGAACGGGAGCGCGAGTCGAGGAAGCTGCGCCCGGGCTGCGGCCCGGGGATCGACGGCCCTGGAGCTCATAGGTCCTGGAAGAAGTCGTTTCCCTTGTCGTCGACGATGATGAAGGCGGGAAAATTCTCGACCTCGATGCGCCAGACGGCCTCCATGCCGAGCTCTTCGTACTCCTGGATCTCCACCTTCTTGATGCAGTCCTTGGCGAGGATCGCCGCCGGGCCTCCGATCGAGCCCAGATAGAATCCGCCATGACGCTGGCAGGCCTCGGTGACCTGCTTCGAGCGGTTGCCCTTGGCGAGCATGATCTTCGAGCCTCCGTGCGACTGAAAGAGATCGACGTAGGCGTCCATCCGTCCCGCCGTCGTCGGACCGAAGGAGCCCGAGACGTAGCCCTCCGGCGTCTTGGCCGGGCCGGCGTAATAGACGATGTGGTCCTTGAAGTACTGCGGCAGGTCCTCGCCCGCGTCGAGCCGTTCCTTCAGCTTCGCATGGGCGATGTCGCGGGCGACGATGATGGTTCCCGAGAGCGACAGCTGGGTGGTCACCGGGTACTGGGAGAGATCGGCGAGGATCTCCTCCATCGGCCGATCGAGATCGATCTCGACCGGCTCGCGCGTGAGCTCGTGAGCCACCAGGTCCGGCATGAACCTCGCCGGATCGGTCTCGAGCTGCTCCAGGAAGATCCCCTCCCGGTTGATCTTTCCGAGGATCTGCCGGTCCGCGGAGCAGGACACGCCGATGCCGACCGGGCAGGAGGCGCCGTGTCGCGGCAGCCGGATCACGCGCACGTCGTGGCAGAAATACTTTCCGCCGAACTGCGCGCCGATCCCGACCTCGCGCGTCAGCTGGAGGATCCGCTCCTCGAGCTCGACGTCCCGGAACGCGCGGCCGTGCTCGTTGCCCGACGTGGGCAGATCGTCGAGGTAGCGACAGCTCGCGAGCTTCACCGTCTTGAGCGTCAGCTCGGCCGAGGTCCCGCCGATCACGATGGCCAGGTGATAGGGCGGACAGGCAGCCGTCCCGAGCAGCTTGATCTTCTCGGCGAAGAACTTCTCGATCGACTCGGGATTGAGGAGCGCCTTCGTCTCCTGAAAGAGAAAGGTCTTGTTGGCCGAGCCGCCGCCCTTGGTGATGAAGAGGAACTTGTACTCGTCGCCTTCCGTCGCCTGGAGATCGATCTGCGCGGGGAGGTTGCAGCCCGTGTTCTTCTCCTCGTACATCGTGAGCGGCGCGAGCTGGCTGTATCGCAGGTTGGTCTCGGTGTAGGTCTCGTAGATGCCGCGGGAGAGCGCCTCCTCGTCGCTCCCGGTGACCCACGCCGGCGTGTTGGGGGCGCACCTGACCGTCGC
>CAYXLY010000054.1:0-14625 GCA_964466005.1 uncultured Spirochaetaceae bacterium
CCGGGCCCGGCAAGACGCTGCTCGCTCGTGCCGTGGCCGGCGAGGCCGGCGTGCCGTTCTTCTCGATCAGCGGCTCCGAGTTCATCGAGACCTTCGTCGGCGTGGGCGCGGCCCGCGTCCGGAGCATGTTCGAGGAGGCGAAGAAGGAGGCGCCCTCGGTCGTATTCATCGACGAGATCGACTCGATCGGTCGCTCCCGCGGCACGGGCCTCGGGGGCGGTCACGACGAGCGCGAGCAGACGCTGAACCAGATCCTGAACGAGATGGACGGCTTCTCGGGTCGCGAGGCCGTCGTCGTGATGGCCGCGACGAACCGGCCCGACGTGCTCGATCCCGCGCTGCTCCGGCCCGGACGATTCGATCGCAAGGTGAATCTGGAGCTCCCGCGCCGGGAGGCCCGCAAGGCCATCCTCGAGGTGCATGTCCGGGACGTGCCGCTCGACGACGACGTCGATCTCGACGCCGTCGCCGCCGCGACCACGACCTTCTCGGGCGCGGATCTCGAGAACCTCGTGAACGAGGCCGCGCTGCTGGCCGGACGCGACCGATCGCAGACCGTGAGCGCGGACCATTTCGACCGCGCACGCGACGTGATCGTCCTCGGACATCCCCGCGAGCGGCTGATCGACGACCGCGAGCGGCAGCGCGTCGCCTGGCACGAGGCGGGCCACGCGCTCCTGGCCGCGCTGCTCCCCGAGGCCGACGCCCTTCGCAAGGTGACCATCATGCCGCGCGGTCATGCGCTCGGAGCCACGGAGCAGATCCCCGACGAGGATCGCCTGAACCGGGGCCGGGGCTATTTCCTCGACCGTCTGGCCGTCATGCTGGGCGGACGCTGCAGCGAGCGCCTCTTCTTCGACGAGGTGAGCTCGGGGGCGGCCGACGACCTGCGGCAGGCGACGGACCTCGCGCGTCGCATGGTGACCACGTTCGGCATGAGCGAGCGCCTCGGTGCGGCGAGCTTCCGGTACGGCGACGAGCACGTCTTTCTCGGCAAGGAGCTCAGTCAGCCACGCAACTTCAGCGAGCATACGGCGGAGCTGATCGACGCCGAGATCCAGGAGATCCTCTCGGAGTGCGAGAAGCGCGCCCTGCGGACGCTGGAGGAGCACTCCGAGACGCTGCAGGCCGTCGCCGAATGTCTGGTCGCGAACGAGACGCTCGAGAAGGAAGAGATCGAGGCTCTCATCGACACGGGCGGCCGCGCCCGAGAGGACATCGAGCAGTCGGATCCGGACTGAGACCCGCCTTCGAGGGACGGGGACGGCTCTCACGGATCCGGGATCGAAGGACCCGGAGGCGCGATGACCGTGAAGAGTCGAAGAGGGAGCCGCGGCTCCTGGATCGCGGCGATCGGGGCCGCTCTGGCCGTCGCGCTCGGAGCGGGTCCGGAGGCGCGTGGCGACGCGCTCGTCGGAGGCTTCTCCGCGACCGCGACGAGACAGCTGCCGGCCGTCGTCGGCATCACGACGACGCGCGAGGTCGCGATCGGGTCGAGCGCCATGGCGCCGAAGCCCGGAAACCTCCGACCCGGCGGCTTCTTCCAGGAGTTCTTCGGGGAGCCCTGGGAGGGGGAGGCCCGACGGGAGGTGAACGCCCTCGGATCCGGATTCATCGTGAGTCGCGCGGGGCATGTCATGACGAATCATCATGTGATCGCCGATGCGGAAGAGATCCGCGTCGTCCTCCATGACGATCGCGAGCTACCGGCCTCGGTGGTGGGGTCCGACCCGGAGACCGAGCTCGCCCTGCTGAAGATCGACGCCGGCGAGCCGCTTCCCCAGGTGGTCTGGGGAAGCTCCGACTCCGTCTCGATCGGCGACTGGGTGATCGCCGTCGGCAACCCCTTCGGCCTCGGCGGGACGGTGACGATCGGTGTCCTGTCCGGACGATCCGACGTTCCGATCGGCCCCGGCGGCGACTTCATGCTCCAGACGGATGCCTCGATCAATCAGGGCAATTCGGGCGGTCCGCTCTTCAACGCGGAAGGCGAGGTGATCGGCGTGAACACGATGATCCTGTCACCGACGGGCGGCAACGTCGGCATCGGCTTCGCCGTGCCCTCGTCGGTCGCGCAGTCGATCTCCCAGCAGCTCCTCACCCATGGGCGGGTCGAGCGGGGCTGGCTCGGGATCCAGATCCAGCGCATGACGAAGCCCCTCGCCGAGTCGCTCGGCCTCGAGGAGAGCCAGGGCGCGCTGATCACCCACGTCCAGGAGGACGGGCCGGCCGACCGCTCCGGTCTCGAGCCGGCGGACGTGATCCTGCGCTTCGCCGACGAGCCCATCCTGCGCGCCGAGACCCTCCCGCGCATCGTCGCCGGGCTCGAGGCCGGCCGCACCGCCGAGATCGGGATCTGGCGGAATCGCGAGCTCCGAACGGTCGAGGTCGAGATCGGAGAGCAGAAGCCACGGAAGATCGCGCTCGAGAAGGACGCCGGGTCCCGGGAGGAGAAGGGGCCGGGGCCGCGCGATGCGGAGGGAAGCGAGTCCTGGGGAATCGTCGTGGAGTCCATCGGACCCCAGGTCCGGCAGGCGCTCGGCCTCGGATCCGACGTGTCCGGCGTCGTCATCACGGCCGTCGAGCCCGGGGGCCCGGCGGCGGGGCAGGGACTGCGTCCGGGAGATCTGATCCTCCAGATGGCCGGACGATCCGTCGCGTCACTCGGCGACGTCGCCGAGCAGCTGCGCGAGGCGTCCGAAGAGGAGCGCTCCCGGATCCTGCTCCGGGTGCGGCGGAAGGATCGCTACCGTTTCGTCACGCTGCCCCTCTGAGGTGCCCCGAAATGAGGACCGCCCTGGCTCTGCTGCTGCTCGCCACCGCCTGCGCCGGGTCCGGGTCCGGCAGCCGAGCCTTCGAGATCTCGTCCTCTGCGGATCATCCGCTCGCCGGCGTCCTCTGGTCGACTGATCGGAGCGAACGGATCGACGCGGATCGGCTGGCCGCGACGCTCGAGGCGGCGCGCTTCGTCCTGCTCGGCGAGCGCCACGACAACCCGGAGCATCATCGCCTGCAGACCGCTCTCGTCGAGCGGCTCTCCGCGGGCGGGCGCCGACCGGCCGTCGTCTTCGAGATGCTCGACCGGGCCGAGCAGCCCGTGATCGACGCCCTGCTCGCGGAGAGACGGCGCGCGGCGGCCGGCCTCGAGCCCGCCTTCGCCGCCGAGGCCCTGGCGGCTCGCGTGGACTGGGCCGAGTCGGGCTGGCCCGACTTCGACCTCTATCGTGCGCTCTTCGAGGCCGTGCTCGCGGCCGACCTCCCGATCCTCGCCGCGGGGCTGCCGCAGGGCGAGAATCTTCCTCCGGATGCACCGGAGCGCGATCCCCGATACGGGCTCGACGAGCCGCTCCCGCCGGCGGAGCAGGAGGCGCGCCTCGAAGAGATGTTCGTCGCCCACTGCGAGCAGGTGCCCCGGGAGCTGCTCGCTCCGATGGTCGCGAGACAGCGCGCTCGAGATGTCCGCATGGCGCATCGACTCTGGCAGGGGGCTCGCACGACCGGGCGGGCCATCCTCATCGCCGGCAACGGACACGTGAAGCGGGGCCGGGTCGCGGATCCGCTCGTCCGGGCCGGCATCGACCGCCGGCAGATCGTCTCCGTCGGGCTGCTCGAGCTCGATCCCGATCTCCGACGCATCGAGGAGACCCGAGCGGACCGCTTCGACGTCGTCGTCTTCACGCCGGCCATCGAGCGCGAGGATCCCTGCGAGGCGCTCCGGCGACGCTTCGAGGGCGCGTCGCCTCATCCAGACCCGGAGAGCGACGCCCCACCCGACCTCCCGCCGGGCGAGCCGCTCACGTCTCGAAGTCGAACGGTCCCTCGGTGAGGATCTCTTCGACCGGCTTGCGGGAGGAGGGCTTCTCGAGGTCGCGGTAGCTCTCGGGCAGCTGGTCGGGATCCCCCGGCCGCCCGACGGCGAACATGGCATTCACCTCGAATGCGTCGGGCACGCCGAGCGTCGTCCGGGCCTTCGCGGCATCGAAGCCCTGCATGCCATGCACGACGAGCCCCATGGCCGAGCCCTGCAGCGCCAGACTCATGTAGGCCAGACCGCTGTCGAAGACGTGGACGGGGTTCGGCTTGCCGTTCTTCGAGAAGACCTTGTGGGAGAGGACGCAGCCGAGGACCGCCGCATGCTCGCACCAGCTGCGATTGCCCTCGGCCAGCAGCGCCAGGAAGTCCGCCCAGTGGGGTCCATCCCGGCGCGCATGACAGAAGCGCCACTCCTGCTCGTTGTAGGTCGACGGCGCCCAGCGCGCCGCCTCGAAGAGACGGAGGATCTCCTCCTGCGTCAGCGGCTCTCCGCTCATCGCCCGCGGAGACCAGCGGCGCACGAAGATCGGCTCGATCTCGTGATCCGGCGTCCGGTGGTCCTCGGCACTCGGCAGCTTGGCCATGATCGCTTCTCCTTCCCGATCGATCGGGCGCGCCCACGGCCTCCCGGGACGCACCACGCAGGGGCAGGACGGAGGGTCCCGCCTGTTCGGCATCGACAAAGAGATTTGCAATCGACATGCCGGCCCGAGGCATGCCCCGTCGCCGAGCCCACGCACCCACGCGACCCTCTCGAGCCTGTCGCTCGCCGGCGATCGCGAGGACGCGGCCTACTCGATCGGCAGCTGATCGTCGGCCGCTCCGAAGCCAACCGTCTCCCAGCTGCCGCTGTCCAGGCGCAGATGGAGTCGCAGCGACGGGCTTGGCTGCCGGACGACTCCATTTTCCGGGCTGCGAGGGGGGCCTATCCTCCCAGACATGAAGGATCTCGCGGCGGCCGGCGTGCAATTCCCCCCGACGGCCTGCGCCTGCCTCCTGATCCACGGCGATCGACGTTATTTCGAGGCAGGTCGGGAGGCGGTGCGGGCCCTGCTCGCCCGCTCGGATCTCGAGATCTTCGTCGCGCTCGGCGAGGGCCGGGGCCCGCGTCCTCCCCGATCGCCGCGGGTCCGCGTGGAGCGACTCCCGCCGCTGCGGGAGAAGGACGACCGCGCCCACCGCTTCCTCGCGAAGTTCGCGGCCCTCGAGGCCTGCCTGCAGGCGACCCGCGCCTCGCATCTCGTGCTGCTCGATGCCGACGCCGTGCTCGTGAGGCCGCTGCGCGCCGAGGACGTGCAGGAGGCGCTCGGCGACAATCCGCTCGCCATGGTGGAGCAGACCGGAATCCGGGGCTCCGACATGGATCGCGGAAGATTCCTCGAGCATTATGTCGCGCACTCGCTCGCCTTCATCGCGCCCGACGCTCCGGCTCCCCCCCTCGCGCGCTTCCGCTTCTTCAACAGCGGGGTCGTGCTGATGACGCGCGACGAGGCGGGCTCGATCCTGCGATGGGCGCGCGAGCGCATGGAAGCCTCGGGCGCGCATCGCGTGGGATCGCACATGATCGCGGATCAGGATTACCTGCAGGTCTGGGCCAACGCCCTCCACCCCGGCCGTTGCCGGGAGCTCGACTGGACGTGGAATCACTGCGAGCACTGGGACGATCCCTTTCCGCGGGCAGGCGCACGCTTCCTCCATTTCAGCAACTTCTGCGAGGGACCGAGCCGGCAGAGCCTGGCGCGCATCCGCGCCGCGCGTCGGGGGCGATCGTCCCGGGGAGGCGACCTCTGGCGCTGGCTGCGGGTGGGAGCCTCGTCTTGAGCCTCGGCATCGTGATCGTGACGCACGACTCGGCCGAGATGCTGCCGCGCTGTCTCGACGGCATCGGGCCGCGACGCCTCGCCTCGACCCTCGTCGTCGACAACGCCTCGGGCGACACGAGCGCCGAGATCGCCGAGGCCAGCGGGGCTCGCGTCCTGCGCCTGTCCGAGAACCTCGGCTTCGGCCGGGCCGCGACGCTCGCGGCCCGGAGCCTCGCGACGCCGCATCTCTGCTTCCTGAACCCCGACTGCGAGCCGGGACCCGGGCTCTTCGAAGCCGGCGAGGCGGCGCTCCGAGGCGGACCGCGGCGCTGCGCCGCGCCCGGGCTCGTCGAGCCCGGGGGCCTCCTGGAGGGCAGCCAGCCCGGCTATACCCGGACGAAGCTGCTCGCCGACATGATCGAGAACCACTACGGACGCAACAGCGCCCGCTGGCTGCGACGCCTCTCCTTCCATCACGATCGTTCCTGGTCCTGGCCCCATGGCGCCTGCTTCTTCATCGATCGCGCGCTCTTCGAGGAGGTCGAGGGCTTCGACGCCGCCTACTTCCTGTACATGGAGGACGTCGACCTCGGACGTCGGATCGCCGCGGCCGGCGGCGAGGTCGTCGCTCTGCCCGAGCGCGTATTGCATCATGGCGGCCGCGGAACACGGATCGCGCGCCGCGACCGACGAATCCTGCTCGACGCGGGACGGCTCCTCTACGGCCGACGCGTCTACGGCCGCGGCTTCGAGATCCTGCTTCGGGGCGCCACGCTTCCCGCCCGGTGGAGGCGTCGCCTGAAGGAGCGCCGAGCGTGATTCGTTATTTCCTGCCTTCGGCGGGGATCTACGGCGGCGTGAAGGTCGGCTACCAGCTCGCGGAGATGCTGCGCGAGCTCGGTCGCCGTGTCGTCGTCGCCTCGCCGGACGGGGAGGCCGCGCAATGGATCCGCTGCGCCGTGCCCGTCGTCGATCGCGATGAGGCGCTGTCGGGGCTCGGCCCCTCGGACGTGGCGATCTTCTCGCTGCCCCACGACTACACGCCGCTCGCCGGGACCGGCGCGCAGCTCGTCTTCCACTGCCAGGGAACGGATCCGCGGATCGACCCGATCCTGCGGGACCCCGAGGTCACGATCCTCACGGGCTGGGCCCAGGCCACGGAGTACGTCCGGGAGGGCTTCGGCCGCGAGCCCATAGAGATCGGGATCTCGATCTCCGACGTCTTCTACGGCGGCGGAATCGTCTCGAAGGAGGATCGGGTGGGCTACATGCCGCGACGGGGGCGCTCGCTGGCGCGGCGCTGCGAGCGGCGAAGCCGACGCCTCGAGTTCGTCCCGATCGAAGGCCGCACGGAGGGTGAGGTCGCCGACGCGCTGGCTCGGGCGTCCTTCTTCCTGGCGACCGCCGAGGGCGAGTGGTTCGGGCTGCCCGCGCTCGAGGCGATGGCCGCCGGCTGCGTCGTCGTCTCGGCTCCGGTGCTCGGCGGCCTCGAATACCTCCGGTCCGGCGAGAACAGCGTGGTGGCCCCTTCCGAGGCCTTGCCCGACGTCCTGGCCGAGCTGGCGCGACCGGGCGCGCGCGACGAGCGCGATCGACTCCGACGAGGCGCCCTCGCCACGGCTGGACGCTATCGCCGCACGTGTCAGCGGGAGAGGCTCCGACGCGTCCTCCCGACGATCCCGGAGCTGATCGCATGAGCGCGGGCATCACGACGGTCATCGTCTCGAAGGGTCTCGATGCGCTGCTCGGCGTCTGCCTGACGCATCTTCGTGTCGCCCTCGAGGCGCTGGACGCCGATGGACCGGGATCGCCGGACCCGCCCACCCCACACGCGATCGTCGTCGTCGACAATGCCTCGCCGATTCCGTACGACCTCTCCCGATTCCCGTTCTCGGGCATCGAGCTCCTCCGCTTCGACGTCGACCAGTCCTTCGGGCGGGCCTGCAATGCCGGATTCGCGGCCCATCCGAACGATCGGGTCCTGCTGCTCAACAACGACGTGCTGCTCTCTCCCGACGCCCTCCGCGGAATGCTTCGACTGCTGGAGAGTCGGCCCGATGTCGGCCTCTGCGGATCCCGGCTCGTCTTCCCGGATGGCCGCATCCAGCATTGCGGCGTGGTCTTCGGCGCCGGAAAGATCGGTCCCTATCACGTCGATCGCGGGCGGCGTTCGGATCGCGTACCCCGCGGCCCGAGGGAGCTGCAGGCGGTCACGGGCGCGTGCCTGCTGGTCCGGCGTTCGGTCTGGGACGCGCTCGGAGGGCTCGACGAGAGCTACCCCTTCGGTCTCGAGGACATCGACCTCTGTCTTCGCGCCCGACAGCGGGGCTGGCGCGTGCTCTGCGACAACGACAGCGAGTCGCTGCATTTCGAGTCGATGACGCCGGGCCGGGTCGAGCTCGACGTCGGCTCCCGCCGCCTCTTCATGCAGCGCTGGAGCCGGCGCTACACCCTCGATGGATAGGCCGACGAGGGGCAGGTCGGCGATGGACGAGCCGACAGTGGCCAGGCCAGTGGTGACTGGACCGGCGGTGGCCGATCGGGCGATGGATGGGCCGGCGATGGACGACCCCACGATGAAGGGGCAGGGCAGGTAGAGCGATGACCGACGCAGTCCGGATCTCGTGCATCGTGCACACGCGCGACTCCGAGGCGACGCTCGAGCGCGCGCTCGCCTCGGTCGCCTGGGTCGACGAGCTGATCGTGGTCGACATGGAGAGCCGGGACGCGACGCGCGAAATCGCCGGAAGACACGCCACGCGCGTGATCCGGACGCCGATCGTCCCTCGCGTCGACGGGATTCGCAGCCGCTATCTGGAGGAGGCCAGCCACGAGTGGATCCTCGTCCTCGACTCCGACGAGTTCCTGGCCCGGGATGCGGAGGAGAACGTCCGGTCCCTGGTCGCGGAGGCGGGTGACGAGATCGACGCCTATGCGATCCCGCGCTTCAACACGATCGCCGGCCAGACGATGCTGAGCAGCGGCTGGTACCCGGATCATCAGCTGCGCCTCTTCCGACGGGGCACCGTTCGCTGGTCGGACACCACGCACGTCGCACCCGAGATCCGGACCGGCCGGCATCGATGCCACAAGCTCCAGCCCCCGGGCTGCCTTCACATCCACCATCCGAGCTACGACGACCTCTCCCACTTCCTTCGCAAGCAGCTCGCCTACGCGCTCGACGACCGCTACGACCCCGATCCCTCGGCCTTCCGCTTCGAGGATCATCTCTCGAGAGCCTACGAGCAGCTGGAGCGACGACGCGACCCCGAGCAGGATGGCGATCTCTCCCGTGCGCTCTCGCTCATCATGGCATGGGACGCCGTCGTGCGCGGCCTGATCCATTGGGACCGGCTCGAGCCCCGGCCGCCGCTGCCCGATGCCGTGGTGCTTCCGCCGGTGACGCGGCGGCGGCGGGGTGGCTGGCTGCGGCGTCTGCTCCGCCGCAGACGCGCGCGCGCCCGCGCGCGCTGACCGGCAGGTCGCTCGTTCCTCTCGATCGCCCGAGTGGGTGGCTCGCGGGATGCTATCAAGGGCCCTGAGACATGGACTCGCGCGAGGGGCTCCCGTCGGAGCCTCCTGGCGAGCCGGAGCGGACGAGGGAGGCGCGTCATGGGAGAGGTCCTCGAGCTGGCAGAGCGCGCCTGGCAGGGCGATCTCGGCGACATCAACGTGCACCCGGGCCGGGTCCTCGTCGCGCTCGAGCGTCTCGACGACGACGCCGCGTTCATGTCCGCCTTCTCGAACGCGCTGATCCTGAGGACCGGCGAGGGCCTCGTCTTCGTCGACACGTCGAGCCTCTTCCACGCCGATGCCCTGTACGAGGCCGTCCGGGACTGGACCCCGGATCGCGTCCATACCGGCATCTACACCCACGGCCACGTGGACCATGTCTTCGGACTCCTGCGCTTTCACGAGGAGGCCGAGACGAAGGGATCGCCGCCGGCGCGCATCCTCGCTCACGCGGCCTGTCGCGACCGCTTCGATCGCTACCAGCTCACGAATGGCTACAACGGCCACGTCAACGCGCGTCAATTCGGCTTTCCCCGCCCCGTCTTTCCCCGAAGCTTCCGCTATCCCGACGAGACGGTCGGAGACCTCCACCGCCTCGAGATCGGGGGCGTCCCGATCGAGCTCCACCACGATCGCGGCGAGACGGACGACTCGATCTGGGCCTGGCTGCCCGAGCGCCGCGCGATCTACACCGGGGACCTCTTCATCTGGGCGGCGCCCAACTGCGGCAATCCCCAGAAGGCCCAGCGCTACCCGCGCGAGTGGGCCGCGGCCTTGCGAAAGATGGCGGGCCTGCGTGCGGAGTCGCTCTTTCCCGGCCACGGGCCGCCGATCCTCGGCGCCGACCGCGTCGAGCGGGCGCTCGGCGAGTCGGCCGAGCTCCTCGAGAGGATCTGCGAGCAGACGCTGTCGATGATGAACGAGGGCGCGACGCTCGACGACGTCCTGCATGGCGTCGAGATCCCCGAGGCGCTGCTCGAGCGTCCCTACCTGCGACCGATCTACGACGATCCGCTCTTCATCGTGCGCAATCTCTGGCGGCTCTACGGCGGTTGGTACGACGGCAACCCCGCTCATCTGAAGCCCTCCCGGGCCGGCGCGCTGGCCACCGCCCTGGCGGGGCTCGCAGGCGGAGCCCGCGCGCTCGCCGAGCGCGCCGAGGCGAGCTGCGCCGACGGAGATCTCGCGCTGGCCTGTGAGCTCGTCGAGCTCGCCTGGCAGGCGGAGCCCGGCGACGAATGGATCCGTGGCGTGCGCGCGGCCGTCTATCGCACGCGCGCACGCGCCGAGACGAGCCTGATGGCCAAAGGCATCTATCGCGCCGCGGCGCGCGAGTGCGAGCCGGGGGAAGAGGAGCGCGGCGGCTCCAGCCAGCAGGCCGAGACGAGCACGGGCAGATAGAGCAGCGCCAGCCCGATCAAGGCGGGCTCGTAGCGCCCGGCGAGCGCCGCGCTGACGCAGCATGGACCTCGCGGCGTCGGGTGCGAGCCCATCCGGTCCGGACCTCGACCCCGAGGCCCGTCCGCTCCCGCGTCCAGGCCCGCTAAGCTCGCGAAGCTCGCGGCGAGCTGCGCGCGGATGGCGGATGCCCGATGCCCGATGCCCGTCGGACGCGCCGACGGGGCGCCGGGCCGAGAGACGGGTCCCTCGAAGGATAGAGAGCCGAGACGGCAGGGTCAGGAGGAGGAGCCGGGTGGAAGTCGTCTGGATCGCAGCCGCCTACGTCCTGGGGATCGCGGCCCGGCAGATCGGCCTTCCGCCCCTGGTCGGCTACCTCCTGGCCGGCTTCGGACTCCACGCGCTCGGATTCGAGGGCGGCGAGGCCCTCGACCATATCGCGCACCTCGGCGTCCTGATGCTCCTCTTCTCGATCGGGCTGAAGCTCCGACTCTCGACGCTCGTCCGTCCCGAGGTCTTCGTCGGCGGGCTCGCACATCTCGTGATCGTCGCCGCCGGATTCGCGCTCGTCTTCCTGCTCGTCCTCGATCTCCCCCACTCGGCCGGCGTGGTGCTCGCGGTGGCGCTGGGCTTCTCGAGCACGGTCCTCGCGGCCAAGACGCTCGAGGAGAACGGCGAGGTCAAGTCCTTTCACGGACGCACGGCCATCGGCATCCTGATCCTGCAGGATCTGGTGGCGGTCGGAGCGATCGGCGTGATCGCAGGCGAGACGCTCTCGCCCTGGGCGCTGGCCTGGCTGGGGCTACCGCTCGCCAAGAGCGCGATCCAGCGCGGCCTGCAGCTCTCGGGGCACGGCGAGCTGATGCTGCTCTACGGCCTCATTCTCGCGCTCGGGGTCGGCGGCGCAGGCTTCGCCTCGACGGGTCTCAGCTCGGAGCTCGGCGCGCTCGTCCTCGGCACCCTGGTGGCCGACCACCCGCGCGCGACCGAGCTCTCGCGCGGTCTCTGGGGGCTGCGGGAGCTGCTGCTGGTCGGCTTCTTCCTGAGCATCGGAATGGCCGGTCTGCCGACCCTCGATGCGCTCCTCGTCGCCGGCTTGATCCTGCTGGCGCTGCCCCTGAAGACGATCCTCTACTTCTTCGTCTTCCTGCGCTTCCGATTGCGGGTGCGGAGCTCGCTGCTCGCCGCGCTGGCGTTGGCCAGCTACAGCGAGTTCGGGCTGATCGTGGCGGGCGTCGCCGCACGCAGCGGCCAGCTCTCCGAGGACTGGCTGATCGCCCTGGCGATGGCGGTAGCCGTCTCGTTCGCCTTCGCAGCCCCGCTCAACGCCAGGGCCCACCGACTCTACGCTCGCCTCGAGTCCAGGCTCCTGCCGCTCCAGAGTCCCCGTCGCCATCCCGACGACTCTCCGCTCGCGCTCGGCGACGCGGACATCGTCGTCATGGGCATCGGACGCATCGGCGCGGGCGCCTACGAGCGGCTGGACGAGAGCGGCTGGACGCCGATCGGCCTCGACTCCGATCCGCTGAAGGTCGAGCGCCAGGCGGCGGCGGGACGCCGCGTCCTCTACGCCGATGCCGAGGATCCGGACTTCTGGCAGCGGCTCGACCTCGCGGGCGTGCACGCCGTGCTGCTGGCGCTTCCCGACCTGAATGCCAAGGGCATCGCGGCCCGGGAGCTTCGCCGCAACGGCTTTCGCGGCCTCATCACGGCCACGAGCGCCTTCTCCGACGAGGTTCCCCTGCTCGAGGAGGCCGGCGTCGACGAGACGTTCAATCACTACGAGACCGCCGGCGAGTCCTTCGCGCGATACAGCCAGCAATGGATGGAGGCGCCCGACCCGACCGAAGCCGACCGATCCTCGGATCAGGCCGCGGATCAGGCCGCGGGAGCGCTGCCCTCGTCCTGAGCGCCGCGCAGGGCCGGGACGTCGTCTCCGGGCGGCATGAACTCGACCCGGCCCGTCCGCACGTCGTAGAGCGCTCCGAGGATGCCGATCTTTCCGCTCTGGATGAGGCGCTCGAGCGCCGGGCTCTCGTGGCGGATCTTGCCGATCGTGGCGAGGACGTTCCGACGCGCGACCTCGTCGGCGAACGCGCTTCTCTCGTGGCTCGGGGACTCCTTCGTCGGCGCTTCGACGTCGGTCGGGATCGAGGCCTGAATCGCGCGGATGAGGACGTCGAGGTTGTCGCAGCCCGTCGCCTCCGAGATCGAGCCCTCGACGTCGGCCAGGTCGACGGCCGCGTTGACCGCGCCGCACGAGGTATGGCCCAGCACGAGGACGAGCTTCGCGCCGGCGACGACACAGGCGTATTCCAGCGATCCGAGCACCTTCTCCCGCGCGACGTTGCCTGCGATCCGGACGCTGAAGATGTCCCCCAGACCCAGATCGAAGAGCAGCTCCGCCGGAGTCCGGCTGTCGATGCAGCTGAGGACCGCGGCCATCGGAAACTGGGCCTCGGAGGTCTGCTGCATCTGGCGGGCCAGATCCCGGGTCAGGGTGTTGCCGGTCCGGAAGCGCTCGTTCCCCTCTTCGAGGACCTTGCGGACCTGCGAGGCGTCGAGCTGGCGCTGCAGCTCCCGCGTCGTGTAGTCCACGAACTGGGTGCGGTCCTCGAGCTGCTCGTACTGACTCTTGAAGCCCTTCAGGCTCACGAAGACGCCGCGCGCCGGCGCCGTCCGATGCGCGTAGTCCTGGATCAGACCCAGGACGTCCGGATCGATGTAGTCGGTCTGGGTCGCATCGATCATCACGTGTCCACCGGCGGGCACCTCGTCGAAGGCGCGGACGAGCGCGGCCCGGTTCAGGAAGCTCACCTGGTTCGCCAGCTCGATGCGCAGGATCTCGCCCCCGACGTGCTGCTCCTTGATACGGCGCAGCGGGCGACGGACGTTGCTGTAGAGGATGAAGGCCGTCGCGTTGGCCAGGCCGATGGCGATTCCGATCAGCAGGTCGGTGAAGACGATGGCCAGGACGGTCACGACGAAGGGCAGGAACTGCGCTCTTCCCTGACCGGCCATCGAGCGGAAGAGCGCCGGGCTCGCCAGCTTGAAGCCCGTCACGAGCAGGATCGCCGCCAGGGCGGAGAGCGGGATCCGGTTCAGGAGCGCGGGCGCCATCGCCACGAAGACGAGCAGCAGAACGCCGTGGGAGATGGCGGACAAGCGGGTGCGCGCGCCGGCCTGGACGTTGACCGAGCCGCGGATGACGACCGCCGTGACGGGCAGGCCCCCGACCAGACCACAGACCAGGTTTCCGACGCCCTGCGCGAGCAGCTCGCGGTTGGGATCGGAGCGGCGCTGATAGCGGTCGAGCGCGTCGACCGCCTCCAGGTTCAGCAGGGTCTCGAGCGAGGCGACCAGGGCGATGGTGATGCCGGCGATGTAGACCGCCGACCCGGAGAGCACCGTGAAGTCCGGCTGGATCAGCAGGTTGACGAACTCCGAGGCGCCGTCGGCGACCGGCACCTGGACGAGATGGGAGGCGCCGATCGACCAGGGCCCGCCGACGAGGTGGAAGAGCTCGCTGATGGCCACGCCGATGGCGACCACGATGAGCTGAGGCGGGATGGGCGACCTCTGGAAGAGCTTGATCCGATCCCAGAGGATGAGCAGCGCGAGCGATCCGAGACCGATCGCGGCCGCGCCCGGATGCAGGTCGAAGAAGGTCTGCCAGAGCTCCGAGAACGTATTCTGCGAATCCGGCTGCGCGAAGGCCATCTCGCCGACCGGATCGGTGTCGTGGCCCAGGAGATGGGGGATCTGCTTCAGGATCAGGATCACGCCGATCGCAGCCAGCAGTCCCTTGATCACGCTGGAGGGGAAGTAGGCGGCGATGAAGCCGCCTCGGGCCAGGCTCAATCCGATCTGCAGGATCCCGGCGATCACGACGGCTGCCAGGAAGGCCTCGAAGGAGCCGAGCGAGGCGATCTGGGCCGCCACCACCGCGGTGAGTCCGGCCGCAGGCCCGCTCACGCTGGTATGGGAGCCGCTCAGCAGCCCCACCACGATGCCCCCGACGATGCCGGCGATCAGGCCGGAGAAGAGAGGGGCTCCCGAGGCCAGGGCGATGCCGAGACAGAGAGGAAGCGCGACGAGG